>JBFMCT010000022.1 GCA_040754375.1 Actinomycetota bacterium | reverse complement strand
ACCGAGCGCCCGGGCGTGCTCGATATCGGCTTCGATGCGCAAACCCGTCAGGTGCTGGTCGCCGCGACCAGCGGCCAAGTGCTGGTCTGGCGGCTGGGTTGAGCCCCCGCCCCCCCCCCCCCCCCCCCCCCCAGCACCCCCCACCCCCCGGGGGGGGCTCCCCCCCCGCGCCACGGCCGCCCTCGGCGGCTCCGGCGCGGCTCGGGCCGCTCTCAGGCGTGCCAGCCCGAACGGCGCTGGCGGAGCAGGGCGGTGGCCGCCTTGCCGTCGGCCTTCCCCGCGGTGGCGGCCATCACCTTGCCGACGAAGAACCCCGTGAGCTTGTCGTCACCGTTCACATAGCGGGCCCACTCCTGGGGATGGGCGGCCACGGCCGCGTCGACCGCCCCCGCCAGCGTGTCCTCGGCCAGGGCCTCGAAGCCCAGCTCGCGGGCGACCGCCCCCGGGTCGCCCCCGGCGGTGACGACCTGGGCCAGCACCTGCTTGGCCTGGGTGGCCGTTAGGCGCCCGTCCTGTTCCAGCCGCAGGGTGGCCACGAAGGCCTCGGCCACGATGTCGGCCCGGCCCAGGCCCCGGCCCGCCACCTCGTTGGTCGCCCGCACGAGTGCCAGCCGGGCCTCCACGCCGTTGTCGAGGGCGTAGAGGACGAGCTCGTCGAGGTCGGCGGCCACCACCCCAGCGACCAAGCCGGCTGCCGGCCCGGCGGCCTCGGCGGGCCCGACCCCGGCGGCGTGGGCCAGCGCCGCCCGGCGGGCGGCCGGCAGGGCGGGCAAGGCGGCGCGTACGTCGGCCACCCAACCGGCCCCGGGTGCCAGGGGCACGAGGTCGGGCTCGGGGAAGTAGCGGTAATCCTCGGCCTCCTCCTTGGAGCGCAGCGTGGACGTACGGCCCTCGTCCTCGTCCCAGTGGCGGGTCTCTTGCACGACCGTCCCGCCCGCTTCCAGCAGGGCCACCTGGCGGCGAGCCTCGTAGTCGATGGCGCGACCGACCGAGCGCACCGAGTTGAGGTTCTTGATCTCGGCCCGGGTGCCCAACCGGTCGCTGCCCACCGGGCGGACCGACACGTTGGCGTCCACCCGCATCGACCCCTCCTCCATGCGGGCGTCGGACGCCCCCACGGCCACGAGGATGGCCCGCAGCTCGCTCACGTAGGCCCGGGCTTGCTCGGACGAGCGGATGTCGGGGGCGCTCACGATCTCCACCAGGGGCACGCCTGCCCGGTTGTAGTCGACGAGGGCGTAGGTGGCGCCGTGGATGCGCCCGCTCTCGCCCGCGTGGGTGGTCTTGCCCGTGTCCTCCTCCAGGTGGGCCCGCTCGATCCCCACCCGCGACCCGTCGGGCAGGTCGAGGGAGCCGCCGGTGTTGATGGGCTTGTCGTACTGGCTGACCTGGTAGTTCTTGGGGATGTCGGGATAGAAGTAGTTCTTGCGGTGGAAGACCGAGGGCCGCACCTCGCAGTCCAGGGCCAGCCCGATGCGCATGGCCAGCTCCACGGCCTGGCGGTTGAGCACCGGCAGCGAACCGGGCAGGCCCAGGCACACCGGGCACACCAGCGTGTTGGGCTCCTCCCCGAAGCCGTTGCGGCAGCCGCAGAACAGCTTGGTGGCGGTGGCCAGCTCGCAGTGGACCTCGAGGCCCACCACCGTCTCCCAGCCCGGGGGCGGGCCAGCGGGCCCCGCCGGGCCGCTCACGCCAGGCTCGCTTCGAGGGCAGCCGCCACCCGGAACATCACCGTTTCGCCCAGGGCCGGGGCCAGGACCTGGACGCCGACGGGCAACCCGTCGTCGCCGGTGCCGTAGGGCACCGACATGGCTGGGTGCCCGGCCAGGTTGGAGGCGATGGTGGCCACGTCCATCATGTACATGGCCAGCGGGTCGGACACCTTGGCCCCCAGGGGGAAGGCGGTCGTGGGCGACGTGGGCGACAGCAGCACGTCGAAGTCCTCGTAGGCAGCTTCGAAGGCCCGCAGGACGAGGGTTCGCACCCGCTGGGCTTGGGCGTAGTAAGCGTCGTAGTAGCCGGCCGACAGCACGTAGGTGCCCAGCATGATGCGGCGCTTGACCTCGGGCCCGAAGCCCGCGGCCCGGGTGGCGCAGAACATCTCGTCGACGTCGGGCCCGCCCGCCCGCAGGCCGTAGCGGACGCCGTCGTAGCGGGCCAGGTTGGACGACGCCTCGGCCGGGGCGATCAGGTAGTAGGCGGGCAGGCTGTAGGCGACGGCCGGGACCGACGCCCGGCCCACGCTCGCCCCGGCCGCCTCCAGGGCCCGGGCTGCGGCCTCCACCCGGGCCACCACGTCTGGGTTGGCCTCGGCCGTGAGCTCGTCGACGATGCCCACCCGCAGGCCCTCGACTGCGGCCCCGTCTGACCGGGCGGCGTGGCCCACGCCAGCGAAGGGCCGGGCCACCGATGTGGAGTCGGCCGGGTCGTGGCCGGCGATCACATCGAGGACGAGGGCGGCGTCGGCCACGGTGGCGGCCATGGGCCCGATCTGGTCGAGCGAGGAGGCGTAGGCCACCAGCCCGTAGCGGGAGACGAGGCCGTAGGTGGGCTTCACGCCCACGACCCCGCACAGCGAGGCGGGCTGGCGGATGGAGCCGCCGGTGTCCGACCCCAGGGCCACGCTGGCGAACCCGGCGGCCACGGCTGCCGCGCTGCCCCCGCTGGACCCGCCGGGGACCCGGGCCAGGTCGTGAGGGTTGCGGGTGGGCCCGAAGGCCGAGTTCTCGGTCGACGAGCCCATGGCGAACTCGTCGAGGTTGGTCTTGCCCACCACCACGGCCCCGGCCCGGCGCAGGCGGGCGACCACGGTGGCGTCGTAAGGCGGCTCCCAACCGGCCAGCACGTGCGACGAGCAGGTGGTGGCCACCCCCCGGGTGCAGATGTTGTCCTTGACGGCCACGGGCACGCCCGCCAGCGGCCCCACGTCCTCCCCGGCGGCCACCCGCCCGTCGAGGGTGTCGGCCTCGGCCCGGGCCCGCTCGGCCAGGACGAGGTTGAAGGCGTGCACGTCCCCCTCGCGGGCTTCGACGGCCGCCAGGTGCTCCTCGACCACGTCCCGGGCACGGCGGCGGCCGCGGCGGACATCGGCCGCGATTTCGGCGGCGGTCAGGGCTCCACACCCAGGACCGGCGGCACCCGGAAGCGGCCGCTCTCGGCCGACGGGGCCTGGGCCAGCACCTCGTCGCGGTCGACACCGGCCACCACTTCGTCGGCCCGCAGCACGTTCTCCAGGGGCAGGGGGTGGGCCGTGGGCTCGACCCCGGCGGTGTCGAGGGCGGCCACGCCTGCGACGTGCTCCAGTACGGCTTCGAGCTGGCCCGTGAACAGGTCGGCCTCGTCGTCGGTGAGCGGCAGGCGGGCCAGGCGGGCCACGTGCAGCACGTCGTCACGGGAGATGTGGCCGCTCATCGGTGAGCGATCGTAGGCGCCCGGTGGCTGGCCCAGGGTCAGCCGGCAGCCACCCGCAGGGCGAAGGCGACGGTGAGCCGCTCGACCTCGTGGCGGTCGTGGTCCAAGGTGGCCACGTGGTAGCTGCGCTCCAGCCACACCCGCTCGACCGGCCCGCCCACCCGTGCGGCCACGATGTCGCTCGACACGGTGGGGACCACGTGGTCCTCCCGGCTGGTCATTACGAGCACCGGGCAGGTTACGGACCCCAGGCGGGGCAGGAGCTCGTCGAGGCCCTCGCACACCGACAGCAGGGCGGCCAGCGGGAGCTCGGGGTATCCCACCTCCTCGGCTTCGGGGTCGGCTATGTCCCCGGCTATGCCCGGGGCCCGGGGGAAGCCGGCGTCGATGACCCCCCGCAGGGCCTGGCGGAACGACTCGGCGGGCGGGTCTATCAGCGGGTTGAGCAGGGCCAGGCCAGCCACCGGCCGTTCGCACGCCAGCCGGCAGGCGAGGGCGCCGCCCATCGACAGCCCGAACACGACCACGCGGTCGTGCTCGGCGGCCAGCTCGTCGTAGGCCCGCTCGGCGGTGACCAGCCAGTCGGGCCACCGCTTGTCGTCGAGGTCGTCCACGACCGTGCCGTGGCCCGCCAGCATGGGCGCGCCCACCGCGAGCCCGGCACGGGCCAGTGCCGCGGGCACCCCACCCAGCGAATGGGTGGAGCCGGTGAAGCCGTGCAGGGCGAGGGCCGCGCCCCCGCCCTCAGCCAAGGCCGCGGCTGGCCCGGCTGGACATGAGCTGGAACGACAGCATGGCGGCCGTCGTCCCGGCCAGCGCGTAGTCGAGGGGGACGACGGTCACGTCCACCTCGTAGGCCTGGAGCACGGCCAGCACCGCGGCCTGCTCGGCAGGGCCGCCGGCCGTGCCCTCGACCAGCGCCAGGGCCGCGGGCCGGGCGTGCTGGGCGCGGTAGCCGTAAGGCTCGTCGAGCACCCGTCCCCACAGGAACACCTCGCCCACCACCACGGGGCCGGGCTGCACGCACAGGCCGTGCTCTTTGAGGGTGGCCAGGTCGCGGGCCCCCGAGAACCCGCACCAGCACCCAGGGTCGGGGGCGGGGTGGCCACCGCCCAGGCACACGGCGTTCATCGTGCGGGCCGGCAGCCACTCGACATGGCGCTGGGCCACCGACCGCAGCCGGCGCCGGGGGGACATCTGCCAGTAGCGCCACGCCCGCACGGGCGCGGCCTCGGTCAGGGGGGCGTCAGCCGTCGAGGTCCTCCGCCATGCCCTGCATCCGGTTCCACTGGGCGGTCTCGGGGAAGAGCGGGTCGACCCGGCAGGTCGAGTCGGGGCCCTCGGGCACCCACAGGTCCGACGCCGCCTCGTAGCAGGCCAGGTGGAACGACATCATCGTCGGGCACGTCGCCCCCTGGGCCGTCAGCTCGGTCGTGTAGCAGTCGTCTTCGCTCACCGGCTGGGCGCAGACGTCGCAGATGGTGTGGAACCCGAACCCCCCCGACCCCGCGGGAGCCGGCTGGGACGTGCCCGCCGATGTCCCCGCCGATGTCCCCGCAGATGTCTCGGTGCTCATGGGCCACCTCCGCTGGTCCGGACGACCTGCCCATTGTACCCCCGCGCCCCTGCGGGCGTGGCCGGCGCTACCGTTCGAGGCCGTGCCCGACGCCTTCCATTTCCTGTCCGACGAGTGGATCACCGAAGCCCGGCGCATCCGCGACGAACACGTCGGGGAGGGCATCCCCGTGCCCGCCCCGGTCAAGGTGAACCAGCTCATCACCGACTCGCCCTTCGGCGAGGAGCCAGTGAAGGCCCACCTCGACACCAGCTCGGGGGAGCTGGTCATGGAGCTCGACCACGTCGAGGCGGCCGACGTGACCATCACCTTGGAGTACGAGACGGCCAAGGCCATCTTCGTCGACGGCACCGCCCAAGCCGGGATGGCGGCCTTCATGGCCGGCAAGATCAAGGTCGAGGGCGACCTGGCCAAGCTCATCGCCGCCTTCCAGCAGATCAACCCCACCGCCTTCGAGGCCTCGCACGTCCAGCGCCGCATCAAGCAGATAACCCTCGTGGAGGCCGAGCCACCGGCGGGCGAGGAGCCCACGGCCGTCGACGACCAGGGCGGGGCCGGCGAGGATGTGGGTGGCGATGGGGGCGAGCCCGAGGACCGTCAGGCCAGGTAGATGTTCACGGCCGTGTCGCGGTTGACGCGGGCGCCCGAGGCCGGGACGGTGAGCAGCACCCGGCCCCCGCCGGGCCCGTAGGTCTGGCCCAGCTTGAGGTCGACGGCTTCGAGAGCGGCCCGGGCCTCGGCCGCCGTCTTGCCGCTCAGGTTGGGCACGGTGGGCTGGCCCAGAGAGACGACGATCACGATGGTGGCGCCCCTCTCGGCCTTGTGGCCGACAGCCGGGCGGGTGCCGATGACCCGGTCTCGGGCCACCTCGTTGTCGTAGCGCTCGTCGCGGGCCGCCACCAGGCCTGAGTCGGTGATGATCTTGGCCGCCTGCTCGTAGGTGCGGCCGGCCACGTCGGGGATCTCCCGGGGCTCGGGGCCGTCCGAGACCAGGAGGTCGACCGAGTCACCCCGGCGGGTGCCGGCCCCCTTGGGCTCCCAGTCGATCACGTTGCCCTTGGCCACCGTCTCGCTGAAGCGGGTCGCGACCTCGCCCTCGACCAGGCCCCGCTGGCCCAGGGCGGCCACTGCCTCGGCCCTGCTCATACCGGCCAGGTCGGGCACGTCGGCCGGCTGGCGGCCCAGGGACACCACCAGGGTGACGGGCTGGCCCTCCTTCATCCTGGTGCCGGCGACGGGGTTCTGGGAGACGACCCGGCCTTCGGCCTCGTCGTCGAAGTACTGGGGGTTGACGATGACCTGGAAGTTGAGCCGCTCCAGCTCGCCCCGGGCGTCCTCGGCACCCCACTGGGCCAGGGCCGGGACCTCGTGGGTCGGAGTCTGGGCCTGGACGAAGGCGAAGGCCCCTACGGCCGAGCACACCAGGGCCAGCACGACCGTGAGGGTCACCCGTAGCCCGCGGCGTCTGCGCCTGCCCGCCTTGGACGGTTTCACCGCCGGGGTCGCCGCCGGGGCCGGGGCCGGGGCTGGGGCCGGAGCCGGGTTGCTGGTGGCGGCCGCGGCCCGGACCTCGGGGGGAACGACCAGGTCGGGCACCGTCGGGGCCGTGGCCGAGGGGACGGGGGCGGGAAGCGCAGGGGGCGCCGACGGGCCCATGTCTGTCGGGTCGGGGTCGTGGACGGGTTCGATGTCGTCGAACACCGCCGGCCCGGCCAACGGCAGGGCGGCGGGGGTGGGCAGCTTCGAGGCCAGGGCGTGCAAGGCGGCCCCGAAGGCCATGGCGTCGGGACGGGCGGCCGGGTCGGGCTGGCCCGCCTTGGCCAGGACGGGGACCAGCGGGCCCAGCCCCTCGGGCACGTCGAGGGGGCGCTCCAGCCGGCCCAGGATGGTGCCCACCGTGGTGTCGGCTGCGAACGGCACCCGCCCGGTGACCGACTCCACCAGCAGGACAGCCAGCGCGTAGATGTCGGCCTTGCCGTCGAGGGGCGTGCCCCGCACCTGCTCGGGGGCGGCGTAGCGGGCCGTGCCCAGAAGGGCCCCGGTGGGCTCGGTCCAGGCCGCCTCGGCCAGGGCCCGGGCCAGTCCGAAGTCGGCGATGCGCAGCCGTCCCTCGTCGTCGAAGAGCAAGTTGGCAGGCTTGATGTCGCGGTGGACCAGCCCCCGGCGGTGGGCGTAGTCGAGGCCCCGGGCGGCCTCCAGACCGACGAGCAGGGCCTGGGACGGGCTCAGCCGGTGGCCTCGGTCGAGCATGGCCCGCAGGCTCCCGCCGCCGAGGAACTCGGTGACGATGAACGGCCCGTCCTCCTCCTCGCCCCAGTCGAAGACGGCCAGGATGTGGGGGTGGCTGAGGGCGGCCGCGGCCCGGGCCTCGGCCCGGAACCGGCGCAGGAAGGCGGCGTCGCCGGCCAGGGCCGGGTGCAGCACCTTGACGGCCACGCGCCGGCCCAGGCGGACGTCGTCGGCCAGGAACACGTGCGCCGACGCTCCGGTGCCGATGGCGGCCGAGATGCGGTACCGGCCACTGAGCACGCGGCCGATGTGGTCCGCGATGCGCGTGGATGCCACGCCAGGAGGGTACCGTGCCACGGACGGCGCCAGCGAGCATCCCCGCTGGTCACTACGCCGGTGGGTTGGGCCATGATGGCGGCGCCATGAACCGCGACATGCGCCGCCGGCTGATCATGGGGGCCCTCGCCTCCCTGGCCGTCGGGGGCATCGTGTTCGCCTTCTCGGCCCCGACCCGCACCGACAACGTGGGCCGGCCCGTGGCCGTAGAGGGGGTCACACCCCAGGGCGGCAACCTCGATCTCCGCCAGGTGACGATCTCGGCCGACCTGGCCCCCGGCTACACCGGCTACCTGACCCTCAACGGCGTGGAGATCCCGGCCGACGACCTGCGCTTCGAGCTGGCCCTCAACTCAATCACCCTCGTACCCGGCCCCGACAGCGACTACCGCCAGCTCCAGCCCGGTTCCCACTGCGCGGGCGTCGTCTACTGGTTGATCGGCCAACCCTCCACCACGTCCCAGAACTACCGCTGGTGCTTCCGCCTCCACTAGTGCCTCCTGATGAGGCACTAGATCGGCGGGCCGGTGGGTGACGGCCCGGTAACCGGGCCTCGGGCAGCTTGCCTGTTCTGCCGGGTGGTGGACGGGAGCGAGGTCGCCGACGTGGTGCTCGACGAACCGGAGGCGGTGGCCTTCCTCGACCACCGGCCGGTGTTCTGGGGCCACGTGCTGCTGGTGCCCCGCGGCCATCACGAGACGCTGGCCGACCTGCCAGGCGAACTGGTCGGGCCGCTGTTCACGACGGCCCAGCGGCTGGCCCGGGCCGTGGAGGCGGGGCTGGGGGCCGACGGCACGTTCGTGGCCATGAACAACCGGGTCAGCCAGAGCGTGCCCCACCTCCACGTCCACGTGGTGCCCAGGCGCCGCAAGGACGGGCTGCGGGGCTTCTTCTGGCCCCGCCAGCGTTACCCGTCCGACGCCGACCGCCAGGCCACGGCGGCCGCCATCCGGGCCGCGCTCACCGGTCGGTGACCAAGCGGCGCAGGCTGTGCTTCCACTCCTCGGACAGGGGGGCGAGGGCCAGCAGGCGGGCGAAGCGAGGATCGGACGGGCCGGCCAGGCGGGCCTCGTGGGCGTCGAGCACGGTCAGGCCCTCGGGGTGGCGTTCGGCCGCCACCAGAGGGCCGGCCACCGGCACCCGCCCGGGGGCCAGTACCCGCAGGTACCAGCCCGTGCGGCCGCTGGCCCGGAACCGGGCCGGCAGGCCCGGGTCGCCCCGGTGCATGCCCAGCTTGTAACACGGCCAGCGGGGCTGGCACACCTCAAGCACGGCGTCCCCCCAGCCCCACAGGTCGCCTATGCCCACGTCGACCTCGGTCCAGCCTGCGGTGGTGAGGTTCTCCCCGAAGGCGGCCGGTCCCAGGTCCTGGCCCAGGTCGGCCGACCAGTGGGCCAGGTGCTCGGACGGGTAGGCGTAGACGGCCTTGTCCTCCCCGCCGTGGACCTCGAGGTCGGCTTGGCCGTCGCCTTCGAGGTTCACCCAGTCGAGCTCGAGCCACTCGGCCGCCACCGGCTCCTTGGCGATGCCGCTGGTGACCGGCTGGCCTCGGTGCAGGCCCAAGAAGGCGGGCCGGGCCACGTTGACCGACACCAGCCCGACGATGCCGGGGACAGCCGGGCCCGGAGCAACGGGGCGGGGCACCCCGGGGCTCACGGGGAGCCCGTCTCCAGAAGGCGGGCGAAGGCCTCCTCGTCGATCACCGCCACGCCCAGCTCCTCGGCCTTGCGTAGCTTGGCCGCCCCCGGCTCCGCCCCCACCACCACGTAGTCGGTCTTCTTGGACACGCTGCCGGGCGAGGCCCCGCCCCGGGCCTTGACGGCTTCCACCGCCCCGTCGCGCGACCACCCGGCCAGCGTGCCGGTGACGACCACGACCTTGCCGGCCAGCGTCTGGGCCTCGGTGGGCTCGGCCCGCCCGCCTGTGAAGTTCACCCCCGCGGCCCGCAGCTTCTCGACCACCTGGCGGTTGCGGTCGAGGTCGAAGAAGGCCCGCAGGCTGGCCGCGATCTTGGGCCCGATCCCGTCCACCGCGGCCAGCTCCTGCTCGGACGCGGCCAGCACGGCGTCGAGGTGCCCGAAGGCGTCCGACAGCCGCTCCGCCCCCGTCGAGCCCAGCATGGGCACCTGGAGGGCGAACAGCAGGTTGGCCAGCGGGCGCGCTCTTGACGCCTCGACGGCCCCCAGGAGGTTGCGCACCGACACCTCGGCGAAGCCTTCGAGCCCGGACAGGTCCTCGGCCCTGAGGGAGTAGACGTCGGCCGGGTCTCCCAGCAGGCCGGCGTCGATGAGCTGCTGTACCCGCTGCTCGCCCAGGCCCTCGATGTCCATGGCGCCCCGGGAGGCGAAGTGCTCGATGCGCCGGGCCCGCTGGGCCGGGCACTCGGCGTTGATGCAGAAGGTGGCGGCCTCGCCCTCGCGGCGCACGAGCGGTCCCCCGCACGCCGGGCAGTGGCTGGGGAACGTCCACTCGGGGAGGCCCTCGGGCCTCTTGGACAGCACCGGCCCCACCACCTCGGGGATCACGTCGCCCGCCTTGCGGACGAACACGGTGTCGCCGGGGCGCACGTCTTTGAGGCGGACCTGGTCCTGGTTGTGCAGGCTGGCCACCCTCACCGTCGACCCGCTCACCCGCACGGGGTCGAGCTCGGCGAAGGGCGTGGCCTTGCCGCTGGGCCCGATCGAGACCGAGATGGCCCGCAACACGGTGGTGGCCTCCTCGGGCGGGAACTTGTAAGCGATGGCCCACCGGGGCGACTTCGACGTGGCCCCCAGCTCGTCGCGCTGGGCCAGGTCGTCGACCTTGACGACCACACCGTCGATCTCGTAGTCGATGTCGTGGCGCCGGGCCAGCCAACCGTGGCAGAACTCGTCCACCGCCTCCAGCGAACCCACCGTGCGGACCTCGGGGTTCACGGGCAGGCCGGCCGCGGCCAGGAACTCCAGGGTCTCGGAGTGGCGCCGGAAGGCGGGCCCGCCGTCGGCGTGCCCCAACTGGTAGGTGAAAAAGCGCAGGTCACGGCTAGCCGTCACCCGGGGGTCCTTCTGGCGCAGCGAACCCCCGGCCGCGTTGCGGGGGTTGGCGAACAGCCGGCCCCCAGCCTCCATCTGGCGGCGGTTGAGCTCCTCGAAGGCGGACACCGGCAGGTAGACCTCGCCCCGCACCTCCATCACGGCGGGGAGCCGGCGGCCCCCGGCCGGGGGCACCAGCCGCTCGGGGACACCGGCGATGGTGCGCACGTTGGCCGTCACGTCGTCGCCCACCACCCCGTTGCCCCTGGTCGCGGCGCGCACGAACCGCCCGTCCTCGTAGAGCAGGGACAGGGCGATGCCGTCGATCTTCAGTTCGCACACGTAGTCGACCTCGCCGGAGATGAACCGCTCCATGCGCTTGCCCCAGGCCGACAGCTCGGCGAAATCGACCACGTTGTCGAGCGACATCATCGGGCGCCGGTGGCGCACGGGGGCGAACGCCCCGGTGGGCGCCTCCCCCACCCGCTGGGTCGGCGAGGTCGGGGACGCCACCTCGGGGTGGGCCGCCTCCAGGGCGGCCAGCTCCCGCACCAGCTCGTCGTACTCGGTGTCGGACACCTCGGGGTCGTCGAGCCGGTAATAACGGTCGTTGTGGTACTCGATCAGCGCCCGCAACTCCTCGACCCGGCTGGCGGCCGCAGGGTCGTCGGTGTGGCTGGACTGGTCGGGGGGGTCGGGCACCGTAGGCGACGTTACCGGGGAGCCCCGGCGCCGGCCGGCGCAGCCGTGCGGCGGGGGCGCAGCCCCCGAGCCAACCAGGCGCTTGGCCAGCGCCTGCCCGACGGCGCGAGCGCCAGCGAGCCCGGCGGGGATGGGGGAGCACGGCGCAGCCGTGCGGCGGGGGCGCAGCCCCCGAGCCAACTCGTTCACTTCTACGCTGGGGAGGTGAGCGAACAGGCCGCCGCCGCCCCCGTGCCCGCCCGCCGGTTGGCGGTGCGGGCCGACCTGGTCGTGCCGTGGGTGGTACGGCTGCTGTGGGTGGCCATGCCGTTCACGGCCGGTCCCGTGCTGGGTGACGCCCTGGCCGGGGCCAGCCGCCCGGTGCAGCTCGTGGCCTCGTCCGGCCTCTGGCTGGGGTGGTCGGCGGCCATGGTGGCCACGGCCGTGGCCCTGCCCGTCTCGCTGACCGTCCTGCGCACCCTGGCCCCGGCGGCGACGGTGCTGACCCTGGCGGCCGCGGCCGGGGGCCACCCCTCGGCGCTGGCCGTGGGCTGGTCTGTGGTCACCTTGGGCTGGGCCTTCGCCCCGGCCATGGGGGCGCTGTGCGTCAACGGGCCGGCCTACCCCAACGAGCGCCGCTTCCCCCTGCGCCCGCCCGGCGCCCTACTGGCCGGGCCCCTGGTGCTGGCCTGGTCGCTGGCCCTCGCGGGTGTGGCCGCCGGCCCCCTGCTGCTGGCTGCCCGCCAGTGGGTGCTGGGGGCGGTGCTCACGGCTGTGGGCCTGCCCCTGGCCTATGTGCTGTTGAGGGCCACCCACGACCTGTCCCGGCGGTGGCTGGTGCTGGTGCCTGCCGGCCTGGTGGTCCACGACCCGCTGACCATCGTCGACCCCATCCTGCTGCCCCGCCGCCTGCTGGCCCGCATCGGCCCGGCCCTGGCCGGCACCGACGCCCGCGACCTCACCCAGAAGGCCCCCGGCCTGGCCCTGCAGATCGACCTGCAGGAGGACGTCGAGCTGGCCCTGGTCCGCCCCGCCCGCCGCCTGGGCGAGGCCGTCAAGGTCCGCCATATGCTCGTCACCCCCACCCGGCCCGGCGCTTTCCTGGAAGCCGCCCGCGCCCGCCGCCTCCCCGTGCGCTAGCCCCGTGCCCGCTGCTGCAATTGAGTAAAACTGAACCTCTCCGGTACATTCTTACTCACATCCGCTTATCTCGTACGGCCACAGCACCGCCCAAGACCTCGTCGCCGGAGTAGAAGACGACGCTCTGGCCGGGGGCGACCCGCCGCTGGGGCTGGTCGAACACGACCGTCGGCCCGTCGGTGCGGGCCGGCACGGGACGGCCGTGGGCGCTGCACTGCACCTCCAGGGGCTGGTCGGGGGCCGGCGGCCGGCCGGCGACCCACACCGGGGCGGCCACCGCCACCCGGTCGACCATCAGGTCGGCCAGGCCACCGGCGGTGACCGTCCCCGCCCCCGGGTCGACGGACAGGGCGAACCGCCGCTCTCCCCCGCCGGTGCCCAAGCCCCGGCGCTGGCCGACGGTGACCAGTTCGACGGCGTCGACCCGGCCCACCTGGCGGCCGGCGGCGTCGACCACCCGGCCCGGCGTCAGGGGGATGCGGCCGGCCAGCAACGAGGCCCGGCCACCCGAGGTCGTGACGAAGCACACGTCCTGGCTGTCGGGCTTGTCGGCCGTGCGCAGCCCCAAGGCCCGGGCACGGGCGCGGACCTCGTCCTTGGTCAGCTCACCTACGGGGAAGCGACACCGCGCCAGTTCCTCCTGGCCCAGCACGTAGAGAACGTAGGACTGGTCCTTGGCCCCGTCGGCCCCCCGCAGCAGGTGGTGGTCGCCGGACCGGTCCGTGCGCCGCCGGGCGTGGTGACCGGTGGCCACCGCGTCGAAGCCCAGTTGACGGGCCCGGGCCAAGAGCTTGCCGAACTTGAGGTGGCGGTTGCACTCGATGCACGGGTTAGGAGTGAGGCCGGCGGCGTGGGCCTGGGTGTAGGGGCCCACGACCCGGGCCTCGAACTCGTCGGTGAAGCCGAACACCCAGTGGTCGATCCCCAACTGCTGCGCCACCCGGCGGGCGTCCTCGATCTCGTTGACCGAGCAGCACCCGCTGTCGCCCGGGTTGTCCCACAGCTTGAGGGTGACCCCGACCACCTCGTGGCCGCCCTCCACCAGCAGGGCGGCCGCCACCGACGAGTCCACCCCGCCCGACATGGCGGCCAGCACCCGGGCCACGGCCGGCTCAGGCCTCCCGCAGGCGGGCCACGGCCGCGGGGACGGCCTCCAGGGCCAGGGCGATCTCGGCCTCGGTGGTACCCGGGCCCAGCGAGAGGCGCAGGGCGCCCAGCCCCCGCTCCCGGGGCACGCCCATGGCCGACAGGACATGGGACGGCTCGACCGCCCCGCTGGTGCACGCCGAACCGGCCGAGGCGCACACCCCGGCCCCGTCGAGCAGCATCAGCAACGCCTCGGACTCGACCCCCTCGAAGGTGAGGTGGCAGTTGCCGGCCACCTTGCGGGACCGGTCACCTGTCTCCTGCGCCCCCTCCACGGCGGCCAGGAGCCCGTCGGCCAGCCGGTCGCGCAGGGCCGCCACCCGGGCCACCGTGCGCTCGCGCTCGGCCACCACCGCGGCCATGGCTGCGGCCATGGCCACGATCCCGGCCACGTTGTGGGTGCCGCTCCGCAGGCCCCGCTCCTGCCCGCCACCGACGATGAGCGGCTCCAGCCGGGCCCGGCCCCGCACGACCAGGGCCCCCACCCCCTTGGGCCCGCCGAACTTGTGGGCGCTCACGGCCACCAGGTCGGCGGCCGCCGCCAGGGCGGCCACGTCGAGCCACTGGAAGGCCTGGACGGCGTCGGTCATGACCAGCGCGCCGGGTGCCTGCTCGGCCACGACGGCGGCCACCTCGACCAGGGGCTGGACCGTCCCTACCTCGTTGTTGGCCAGCATGACGGCCACCACCGAGGTGGACGGGCCCACCAGTCTGGGCAGGGCGTCGAGGTCGACGACCCCGTCGGGGCCCACGGGGACGACCTGGCCGCCCAGGGCCTTGGCGGCATTCTCGGCGGAATGCAGGACGGCATGGTGCTCCACTGCGCTCCACAGGACCGGTCCCGGCCGGGCGGCCACCGCCCCGGTGATGGCCAGGTTGTCCGCTTCGGTCCCCCCGGCGGTGAACACGACCTCGCCGGGCCGAGCCCCCAGGGCCTCGGCCACCACCTCGCGGGCCTCCTCCAGGGCCTTCTTGGCCTGGCGGGACACGGCGTGGGAGCCCGAGGGGTTGCCGTAGTTCTCGGTCAGCAACGCCAGCATGGCCTCGACGGCCTCGGGGCGCATCGGCGTGGTGGCGGCGTGGTCGAGATAGGCCGGCATGGTGCCTGTCCAGGCTAGGGCCCCGGGCGCCGTTGTCGCGACAGGCCACGACCGCGCGCTGGGGCGAGAGGCAAGAACGACCGGTGATGCCGGGGGCCCCGGTACGATCCGGGGGCGATGAGCCGGCTCGACCAGTCCCAGGCGCCCTACTTCGAGGCCCTCCGG
Source organism: Actinomycetota bacterium (assembly GCA_040754375.1). NCBI lineage: Bacteria > Bacillati > Actinomycetota > Actinomycetota bacterium. The sequence goes on along the minus strand of JBFMCT010000022.1, from coordinate 37,467 downwards.
CGCTACGTCGCCGTACCCCGGGCCGCCTTCCACACGCCGGGTCACATCCACGGCCGGGGCGCCCACCCCGACTTCGTGGAGGCCTTCGGGGCCGCCGCCCTGGCCCTGGACGTCAGCCCCGGGCTGGGCAACCTCGACGGCATGGCCGGGTCGGCCCTCGAACACGCCGAGGCCCTGGCCGCCGACGCCTACGGCGCCGACCGTTCGTGGTTCCTGGTCAACGGTTCGTCGGCCGGCAACCAGATCATGGTCACCGCCGTGTGCCACCCCGGCGACGTGATCCTCACGTCCCGCAACACCCACAAGTCGATCATCGCCGCCCTGGTGTTCGCCGGGGCCCGGCCCGTCTACCTGGCCCCCGAGCTCGACCCCGAGAGCCACATCGCCCACGGGGTGACCCCGGCCACGGTGGCCGCCGGCCTCGACCGCCACCCCGAGGCCCGGGCCGTGCTGATCGTCTCCCCCACCTACTACGGGGCGTGCTCCGACGTGGCCGGCATCGCCGAGGTGGCCCACGCCCACGGGGCCCCCCTCCTGGTCGACGAGGCCTGGGGGCCCCACTTCCCCTTCCATCCCGACCTGCCCACGGGCTCGCTGGCGGCGGGCGCCGACGCGGCCGTCACCGGCGTCCACAAGCTGCTGGGGGCGTTCCTGCAGGCGTCGGTCCTCCACGTGCGGGGCGACCTCGTCGACCACGACCGCTTCGACGTGGTCAGCAAGATGGTGCTGAGCACCAGCCCGTCGTCGATGCTGCGGGCCTCGCTCGACATCGCCCGCATGCAGATGGCCACCGACGGCCAGCGCCTGCTGAGCCGGGTCATCGAGCTGGCCAACGAGGCCCGCCTGGCCATCGGCGCCCACGAGCGGCTGTCGTGCCTCGACAAGGGGCTCATCGGCCAGCACGGGGTGACCGGGTTCGACCCCACCCGGCTGTGCGTGAACGTCTCGGCCACGGGCCACACGGGCTACGAGGTCGAGCGCCTGCTGGCCGCCGAGAACGTGACCATGGAGCTGTCGGACTTCGCCAACGTGCTGGCCAACATCACCATCGGCCACCGCTGGGAGGACCTCGAACGGTTCGTCACCTCCATCACCGCCATCGCCGACCGCCTGCCCCCGGCCGGCCTCGACCCTCGGGGTTTCGTCGACTTCGCCCTCGGGCACATCCCCGAGCAGGTCCTGAGCCCGGCCGAGGCCTTCCACGCCCGCCAGGAACGGGTCCCCCTGCTCCAGGCCGCGGGCCGGGTCTCGGCCGAGCTGGCCGCCACCTACCCGCCGGGCATCCCCGTGGTCGTCCCCGGCGAGCAGCTCACCGAGGCCCTGGTCGACTACCTGGCCACCCAGGTGGCCGCCGGGTGCCGGATCGTCGGCCCCCAGGACCCCAGGCTGGAGACGATCCGGGTGGTCTGCGAGTAATTGCGGGTTCGGTAGTAGTTCGTTCGCTTCCGTCGCGGCCCGCCGACCGCCATGCTTTGCGCACCTGGCGTAACCGGAGGCCCGAATGTCCGACCTTGGAACTGTCCCGCGCATCGACGAGCTGGTCGACACCGACCGCTACCCCCTGGGTGAGGCCGGCAGCCGGTTCCACGACCGGTTCACGGCCGACGGCTATGTGCGCCTCGACGGTTTCCTGAGCCCGGCCGGCGTGAAGATGCTGGTGGAGGAAGTCGACCGGCTGCGCAAGCTGTCGGTCCGCCGGGAGTTCGCCATGGCCGAGATGGAAGGTTCGCCAAGGCGCATGAGCACCATCGGGGGCGAGGTCCTGGCCGAGGAGTCGGCCATGATCGCCGGTCTGTACGGGAGCGAGCACATGTTCGGCTTCCTGTCGGCCGTGCTGGGCGAGCCCCTGTTCCCGGTGGCCGACCCCGTCGAGCGCCACGTGCTCAACTTCCTCCACGAGTCGGGCGACACCCACGGAGCCCACTTCGACGACCACGCGGTGGCCATCATCCTGTTCCTGGAGACCCCCCCGCCGGGCCGCGGCGGCCTGCTGGAGTACCTGCCCAACGCCGCCCGCCTGTCCGACCTCGGGTCCGAGGGGACGCGCTGGGCCGAGCACTACGTGGGCGACGCCTACGTCCTGCGCAGCGACACCACCGCCCACCGGGTCACCCCTCTCACCGGCCCCGGCCGGCGCACGGCCATGAACTTCGCCTACGCCACGGCGGCCACCGCCGACCTGCGCTCCCCCTCGGCTGCCATCCTCTACTCCCGCGAGTAGCGCCTAGCCTCGGGGGCGATGGCCTACGACTACGACGAGGGCCGTGCCGCCGCCTATGACCGGGCCCATGCCGAACGGTTCGCCGAGGCCCCGGCCGTAGCCTCGGCGCTGGCCGCCCTGGTGCCCGGCGCAGGCCGGCGGGTGCTCGAACTAGGCGTGGGGACGGGCCGCCTGGCCCTGCCCCTGGCCGAGCGGGGGTTCGAGGTCACCGGCATCGACAGCTCCGAGGCCATGGTCGCCCGCCTGCTGGCCAAACCCGGTGGTGACCGGCTGGGGCTGGTGATCGGGGACTTCGGCGACGTGGCCAAGCTCGTCCACGGCCAGTTCGACCTGGTCTTCGTGGCCTTCAATACCCTGTTCGAACTGGCCGACCAGCAGGCCCAGGTCGCCTGCTTCGCCGGGGTGGCCGAGCGCCTGGGCCCCGGGGGGGTGTTCGTGGTCGAGGCCGTGGCCCCCGACCTGACCCGGCTGGACCAGACGGTGACAGCCGTGGCCGCCGGGGCGGACCGGACCGTCCTGCAGGCCACCCGCCACGACCCGGCCACCCAGCAGGTCACCGGGGCCGACGTGTCCTTCGCCCCCGACGGGGCCGTCTCGGTGTCGCCGTGGTCGATCCGCTACGCGTCGGTGGCCGAGCTCGACCTCATGGCCCGGCTGGCCGGCCTGCGCCTGGTCGAGCGGTGGGGCGGCTGGCACCGCCAGCCGTTCACGGCCGCCAGCGCGGTCCATGTCTCGGTCTACGGCCGCCCGTGACCACCGTCAAGGTCTCGGTCGTCATCGACCGTCCCCCGGCCCACGTGTGGGAGGAACTGCGCGACATCGCGGCCCACGTCAACTGGATGGCCGACGCCGAAGCCATCACGTTCACCTCGGCCGTGCGCGAGGGCGTGGGCACGACCTTCGACTGCGTGACCAAACTGGGGCCGCTGCGGGTCACCGACAAGATGGTCGTGACCGAGTGGAAGGACGGCGAGTCGATAGCCGTCCGCCACGAGGGCATCGTCACCGGGGTGGGGCGGTTCACGCTCAAGCGCAAGCGGGGCGACGTCACCCAGTTCACATGGGAGGAGCGGCTCATGTTCCCGCCCAGGATGGGCGGGGCGGTGGGCGCGGCCGTCGCCGCCCCCATCTTCAGACGGGTCTGGCGCAAGAACCTGGCCAACCTCAAGGCGGTGGTCGAAGGCCCGGGCGACCCTCCCCCACCGCCGGCCGCACCCCACCCGTGGTCACCCGGATAGGCCGGCGCTCACCTCGGCACGGGGCTCACCACGGCTTGTACCTCCCGAGCCGGGAACCCTTCGATGCGCCCCTCGGTCCTACGGTCAGTCAGCACCCCACTGTTCGGGCCAAACGACCAGCGGGCTACCCAGCGCTGGGTGACCACGATGTCGTAGGTCCCCGACCAGATGTAGTCGTGGGTGATCTCCCCGTCGGGCCACGGCCTTCCCTCAACCGAATGAGGCCCCGACGACTCGCCGTCGCCCCAGTCCACGTAGATCCGAATCGAATCACCGGCTCGAGGGCATGGGTAGGAAGAGGGGTTTGCGGGCTACACACGATCAGCGCAGCTACAGCTGCCACAATACTTAGCTTCCGGAACACGGATCTGTTCGTGGTGGCTCGAACCCAAGCTGGTAGCCTTCGTAGTGATACGCCCATCCGACGCGGTTATACCGATGAGGGTCCCGCAACAGGTCAAGAGGCCGAATGGCCACCCATTGTGGCTTTCCGTTCAGCTCAGTGGAGGTAATCATCTGGGAATAATCACGATTGATCCGAGCATAGATACAGTCTGGCGCTGCAGAGAGCACGGCCTCCAACACGGTCAGCTGCTGACCAGTAATTGGCAAGTGCCCCGGAAGCCCACGGGCCAAGCCGCGCGAGATGGAGTCGAGGCGATTATTCAGCAGTAGCTCAGTCCCGTATATAGCCTTGAGACGGTCCGCGGCTTCACGGGGAAGGGAGCGGGTCTCGACCACCAGTCGGGTGACATCGCTCATCACGGCGTCGAGACCAGTGAGGATGCGCGAGACGTAGGCCTCGTCGATCAGGTCGGGGATTGCGTAGGGGTCGGTGGTGGTGGTCGTGGACTGAGGAGGCTCGGTGCGCACGGTCGGGGACGGGTTGGCCAACGTGGCGCCCTGTCGGTCGCAGCCCGCGAGGGTGGCGCCGACCAAGGCTACGACGAGGATCCCGCCTACGCCGCGAACCGTACGGTGCCGCCTCCGCCACTGCACGGGCTAGATGATGTCATACCCTTTCACGCGTGGCGACAGCCGATCAGCCCGCCCCCAGCCAGAGGACGCTTAGGGGTTCGAGGTCGAGGGCGACGGAGTGGTCGAAGCCGTGCCAGGGGATGGGCTCGGCCCAGACCTCGCCGCCCGACGGCCGGTGGGACCAGCCGCCGAACTCCGTCCGGCTGGTGTCGAGCAGCTCGCGCCAGCGGCCGTCCCGGGGCACGCCCACCCGGTAGCTGCCCTGGCGGGTGCCCGACAGGTTGGCGATGCAGGCCACCTCGCCTGCGCCGGCGGCGTCACGGCGGACGAACGAGAGCACGTTCTGGTCGGCGTCGCTGGCGTCGACCCAGCTGAAGCCGGCGCCGTCGAAGTCGACTTGCCACAGGGCGGGCTCGTCGCGCTGGAGCTCGTTGAGGCGCCGCACCAGGGCCTGCACCCCGGCGTGCTCGGGGTAGTCGAGCAGGTGCCAGTCGAGGCTGCGGTCGTGGTCCCACTCCGCGCTCTGGGCCAGCTCCCCCCCCATGAAGAGGAGCTGGCGGCCGGGGTGGGCCCACATCCAGGCCAGCAGGGCCCGCAGGTTGGCGAACTTCTCGCCCCGCTCGCCGGGCATCTTGCCCAGCAGTGAGCCCTTGCCGTGGACGACCTCGTCGTGGGACAGGGGCAGCACGAAGTTCTCGGTGAACGCGTAGAGAAGCCCGAACGTGAGCCGGTCGTGGTGGTAGCGCCGGTGGACGGGCTGCTTGGAGAAGTAGTCGAGGGTGTCGTGCATCCAGCCCATGTTCCACTTGAAACCGAAGCCCAGCCCGCCGAGGTAGGTCGGGCGGGACACGGCCGGCCACGCCGTCGACTCCTCGGCGGCCGTGAGCACGCCCGGGTAGCGCCCGTAGAGCACCTCGTTGACCTCCCGCAGGAAGTCGACGGCCTCCAGGTTCTCCCGCCCGCCGAAGCGGTTGGGCACCCACTCACCGGCCTCCCGGGAGTAGTCGAGGTAGAGCATGGACGCCACGGCGTCGACCCGCAGGCCGTCGATGTGGTACTCCTCGACCCAGTAGAGGGCGTTGGCCAGCAGGAAGTTGCGCACCTCGTGGCGCCCGAAGTTGAACACCAGGGTCCCCCAGTCCTTCTGCTCGCCCTGGCGGGGGTCCTCGTGCTCGTAGAGGGCGGTCCCGTCGAAGCGGGCCAGGGCGAACCGGTCCTTGGGGAAGTGGGCCGGCACCCAGTCGACGATCACCCCGATGCCCCGGGCGTGGAAGGCGTCGACCAGCGCCCGGAAGTCGTCGGGCGTGCCGAACCGTGACGTCGGCGCGTAATACGACGTGACCTGGTAGCCCCACGAACCCGAGAACGGGTGCTCGGCCACGGGCATGAGCTCGACGTGGGTGAACCCCATGTCGGCCACGTAGCCGGGAAGCTGCTGGGCCAGCTCGCGGTAGGTCAGGGGCCGGTCGCCGTCCTCGGGCACCCGTCGCCACGAGGCCAGGTGGACCTCGTAGACCGACAGGCGCTTGTCGATCGCGGCCGTGGCCTCCCGCTCGGCCAGCCAGCCGTCGTCGCCCCAGGCGTACTCGGGCGTCCACACGACCGAGGCCGTGGCCGGGGGCTCTTCGGTGGCGAAGGCGAACGGGTCGGCCCGCAGCCCCAGCGAGCCGTCGGCCCCCACGACCTCGTACTTGTAGCGGGCGCCCCGCCCTACCCCGGGGACGAAGAGCTCCCACACGCCCGAGGAACCCATGGACCGCATGGGCTGGAGGCGGCCGTCCCACCGGTTCCAGTCGCCCACTACCCGCACGCTGCGCGCCCCCGGTGCCCAGACGGCGAACGACGTGCCGTCGACCCCCTGGTGGCGGCGCACGTGGGCGCCTATGACCGACCACAGGTGCTCGTGGCGGCCCTCGCCGAAGAGGTGGAGGTCGAGGTCGCCCAGCGTCGGCCAGAACCGGTAGCAGTCGTCGTCGAGCCACCGGGCCCCGTCGGGGTAGCGGGCCTCGACCTGGTAGTCGACCGTCCCCGGGGCCACCGGGGCCTCGAAGAGGCCGGCCTCGTCCACCAGGTCCATGGCCACCCGGCCCCCGTCGGCCAGGACCAGCTCGGCGGCCACGGCGTCGGGCCGCCACACCCGGACAGTCCCACCGTGGGGCCCCAGCAGCCGGTGGGGGTCGGTGTGCAGCCCGGCCAGCAACCGGTCGAGCTCGGCCCGGTCCGGAGAGGCCACGGCCCCCCCGGCGGCGGTACCTCCGGTCGCCGGCCCGGGCCCGGCCGCCGAGTCGCGGGCGGCCCTGCTCTGGTGGCCCGCGGGCGGGGCCATCAGCCGGCCCCCAGGCGGGCCAGGGCGGCCAGCGGGATGGGTGACCACTCGGGCCGGTGGCCTTCCTCGTAGGCCAGCTCGTAGACGGCCTTCTCCAGCTCAAAGGCGGCCAGCACCGTCTCGGTGGCCGCCGGGTCGGGGAGCAGGCCACCACCGGCCGCCGACCTCACGTAGCCGTCGAGGAAGGCCTTGCGATTGCGGGCCTCCCAGGCGGCCGCCAGCTCGGTCTGGTCGTCCTCGCGGTCGAGGGTGGCCACCGAGGAGGCGTAGTGGAGCGACCGCAGCATGCCGGCCACGTCCCGCAGGGGCGACCAGCGGCGGCGGCGCTCCTGGGGCGGGCGGTCGGGCTCGCCCTCGAAGTCGAGCACGAACCACCCGGCGTCGGTGCGCAAGACCTGGCTGAGGTGGTAGTCGCCGTGGACCCGCAGAGCCGGCCCCACGTCGCCCACGTGGCTGAGCGAGATCAGCACCCGCATGGCCGCCGCCCGGTCGAACTCGGGGTGATCGACGGCGTCGACCTGGGCGGCGATGGCCTCGGCCCACGCCCGGCCGTCGCCCTGCTCGGGCCCGAAGGCCTCGGCCAGCGCCACGTGCATGTCGGCCGTTATGGTGCCCAGGCGGCGGGCCTCGGCCGCGAAGTCCCCGCCCGCCTCGGCCGGGTCGACGGGGGCGAAGGGCGGTGCCATGTCGTCGGTGATGATGGGCACGGGCTGGGTGTCGCCTACCCCGAACAGGTCCCTCAGCGAGGTCAGGGCCAGCGCCCAGCCGTCGACGCCCCCACCCAGGAACGGCTGGAGCACGGCCAGGTCGTAGCGGTCCCCGGCGGCCGTACGGGTAAGGGTGGCCTGGGGGGCGGCCACGTGCTCGAAGCCGGCGGTGGCCAGGGCCTCGGTCATCTCGATGTCGAGGTTCGGCCCGGGGTGCAGGCGCCGGAAGAGCTTGAGGATCACCCGCTCGTCGTAGATCAGCGAGCTGTTGGACTGCTCGGCCCCGACGGGCCTCACCCGGTCCGCCCCCTCGCCCCCGGGGTCGACCACGGCCAGCAGGGCCAGGCCCAGTTCGGAGTCGAGCACGGCGTCGTAGGCCAGCCGGGCCCCGTCCCGGGTGCCCACGTCGCCGATGACGGCCTCGTCGCGGCCCCGCAGGAAGTCGGGCTGCTCGCCCGGCGACCGCAGCCCCACCGGGACCTGGTAGACGGCCCCGTCCGCCGCCACCAGCGTGTCGACCAGCGTGGGGGGCCCATGGTCGAGGACCTCGGTGTGCACCACCGCCACGGCCGACGGCTGCGACGACCCGGCGTACCACCGCTGGCGGGGCAGGAACCCCCGTAGTGCCTGTTCCAGGCCGCCGAGCTCGGCCCGGTCGGCGCTCACTGGTCCACCAACTGGAACCAGTAGAAGTCGTGGCCGCCCAGGGTGAGCAGGTAAGGCAGCTCCCCGATCCGGGGAAAGGGGACCCGGCCCACCAGCTCCACCGGCGTCCGGCCCTCGAACCGGCTCAGGAACAGCTCGACCGGCTGCGCGAAGCGGCTCAGGTTGTTGACGCACAGGATGGTTTCTTCCCCGTGCTGGCGAATGAATGCAAGGATCGACGGGTTCTCGGCTTCGAGCATCTCGAAGCTGCCCAACCCGAAGGTGTCGTTGTGGCGTTTTCGCACCTGCATGGCCCGTTGTATCCATTGCAGGAACGAACTGGGGTTTCGCATCTGGGCCTCCACGTTGACGGCCTGGAACCCGTAGACCGGGTCCATGAGGGGCGGCAGGTAGAGCCGGGCGAAGTCGGCCTTGCTGAACCCGGCATTGCGGTCGGGAGTCCATTGCATCGGCGTACGCACGCCGTCGCGGTCGTGAAGGTAGATGTTGTCGCCCATGCCGATCTCGTCCCCGTAGTAGAGGATCGGGCTGCCGGGCAGGCTGAACAGCAGCCCGTGGAGCAGTTCGGCCAGGTTGCGGTTGCCGTCTACGAGGGGGGCCAAGCGCCGGCTGATGCCTATGTTGCGCTTCATCAGCGGGTCCTTGGCGTACTCGGCGTACATGTAGTCGCGCTCCTCGTCGGTGACCATCTCCAGGGTCAGCTCGTCGTGGTTGCGCAGGAAGATGCCCCACTGGCACCCGGGGGGGATCTCGGGCGTGCGGGCCAGGATCTCGGTGATCGGGTAGCGCTGCTCCCGCCGCACCGCCATGTACATGCGGGGCATGAGCGGGAAGTGGAACGCCATGTGGCACTCGTCGTCGTCGCCGAAGTAGTCGACGACGTCCGCCGGCCACTGGTTGGCTTCGGCCAGTAGCACCTTGCCGGGGTGGGTGGCGTCGACCTCCTTGCGCAGGCGCTTGAGGTAATCGTGGGTCTCGGGCAGGTTCTCGCCATTGGTGCCGTCGCGCTCGATCAGGTAGGGGACGGCGTCGAGGCGGAAGCCGTCGAGCCCGATGTCGAGCCAGAACCGCACCACGTCGAGCATGGCCTGGCGCACGTCGGGGTTGTCGTAGTTGAGGTCGGGCTGGTGGCTGAAGAACCGGTGCCAGTAGTACTGCTGGCGCTGGGGGTCCCAGGCCCAGTTCGACCTCTCGGTGTCCACGAAGATGATCCGGGCGTCGGAGTAGCGCTGGTCGTCGTCGTCCCACACGTACCAGTCGGCCTTGGGGTTGGTGCGGTCCTGGCGGGACTCCAAGAACCAGGGGTGCTGGTCGCTGGTGTGGTTCATCACGAGGTCGGAGATGACCCGGATGCCCCGGCGGTGGGCCTGCTCGACCAGCTCCACGGCGTCGGCCAAGTCGCCGTACTCGGGCAGCACCGAGTAGAAGTCGCTGATGTCGTAGCCGCCGTCGCGCAGCGGCGAGCGGTAGAAGGGCAGCAGCCAGATGCAGTCGATGCCCAGCCAGCTCAGGTAGTCGAGCTTCTCGGTGATGCCCCGCAGGTCGCCGGTGCCGTCGTTGTTGGCGTCGTAGAACCCCCGTACCAGTACCTCGTAGAAGACGGCCTTCTTGTACCAGTGGGCCTCGGGCGACTGGTCGAGGATCGGGTGGCCGGTGGTACCTCCGGTCGGCACCTCCATCGTGCTCACGGGGCGGAGCGCAGGTGCAGGACATGGGCCGGCTGGCGGGTCGGGTGCAGGAACACGTAGGGCGAGCGGCCCTGCCACGTGTAGGTCGCGCCTGTCAGCTCGTCGTAGGCGAAGAACGGCTTGTCGGCCGGCATGCCCAGCTCGTCCAAGTCGAGCCACAGCGTGTCGGACTGCGGGTTGTAAGGGTCGAGGTTCACCACCACCAGCACGACGTCGCTGCGGTCGGAGGTGCGCTTGGAGTAGGCCAGCACCTGGTCGTTGGACGAGTGGTGGAACCAGATGGTGCGTAGCTGGGCGAACGCCGGGTGGCGACGGCGGATGTCGTTGAGCCGGCCCACCAGGGGGGCGAGCGAGCCTGGCTGGCCCCAGTCGCGGGAGCGGAGCTGGTACTTCTCGGAGTTGAGGTACTCCTCGTTCGCCTCCGACGCGGGCTCGTTCTCGTAGAGCTCGTAGCCGCCGTAGATCCCGTAGGACGGGACCATCGTGGCCGCCAGCACGAGGCGCAGGGCGAAGGCCGACGGTGGCCCGTTGCGCAGCGGCCCCGAGAGGATGTCGGGGGTGTTGGGCCAGAAGTTGGGCCGCATGTAGTCCGCCTTGGGGCCGGTGCAGATCTCCTCCAGGTACTCCTGGAGCTCCCACTTGTCGGTGCGCCACGTGAAGTAGGTGTAGCTCTGGCTGAAGCCCACCTCGGCCAGCTTGGCCATCATCTTGGGCCGGGTGAACGCCTCGGCCAGGAACACCAGGTCGGGGTGGTCGGCCTGGAGGGCGGGGATCATCCACTCCCAGAAGGCGAGCGGTTTGGTGTGGGGGTTGTCGACCCGGAAGATCCTGACCCCGTGGCCCACCCAGAACTCGACGACCTCCTTGCACGCCTGCCACAGGGCGGCCCGGTCGGCCTCGGCAGCCGGCCAGAAGTTGATCGGGTAGATGTCCTGGTACTTCTTGGGCGGGTTCTCGGCGTAGCGCACGGAGCCGTCGGGCCGGCGGTGGAACCACTCGGGGTGCGCGGCCACCCACGGGTGGTCGGGCGAGCACTGAAGGGCGTAGTCGAGGGCCACCTCCATACCCAGGTCGCGAGCGGCGGCCACGAAGGCGTCGAAGTCCTCGAAGGTCCCCAGGTCGGGGTGCAGGGCGGTGTGGCCCCCCTCGGGGCCGCCGATGGCCCAAGGGCTGCCGGGGTCGTCGGGGCCGGCCTCCAGGGTGTTGTTGGGGCCCTTGCGGAAGCTGCGCCCGATGGGGTGGACGGGTGGCAGGTAGACGACGTCGAAGCCCATCTCGGCGATGGCCGGGAGGCGCTGGTCGGCGGCCGCCCGCAGGCCGCCCTCGGAACGGGGGAACATCTCGTACCACGCGCCGAACAGGGCGCGCTCCCGGTCCACCCACAGGCCGTACACACGGCTGGCCGTGAAGTCGAGGGGGTCGGGGACGAGGGACAGGGCCGCGGTCAGGGCGGGGTCGAGGGCCGCGACCAGCCGCTCGTCGAGGGACCGTGCCTCGTCGCCCACGGCGGCGGCCGCCTCCTCGAAGGCGGCCCGGTCGGGCTCGGGCAGGTGGCCGGCCCGCTCGAGGAGCAGCAGCCGGCCCTCCTCGAGCTCGAGCTCGACAGCTTGGCCGGCCTCGTGCTTGACCTCGACGTCGTGCTGCCAAGTGGCGACCCGGTCGGTCCACGCCTCGACCACCATCTCGTGGGCGCCGAGCTGGGACGGTTCGATCACCGCCTCCCAGCGATCGTTGACCGATTCCTCCATTGCCACGTCTCGCCACTTGGGGTCGCCGGCCGGCCTCCACCGGCAACGGCCGGCTAGGCGGTCATGGCCGTCGCGAAAGATGTCGGCCGAGACCCGCACGGCCTCGCCGATCACAGCCTTGGCCGGATGGGCGGCCTCGGGCGTGCGGGGCCTGAAGTCGTCGATCACGATGCGCCCGATCATCGGTACGCACCACCCAACTCGTGTACCAAACGCGCCAGGACCGGGGCGCTTCGTACACCGGTTCGCCGTCGGAGGCAGCCGGACACGACAGAACACCCTACCCGCGCCGCTCGCCTCCCCAACCGTCGGGGGCCCGACCGGGCACAACCGGCCGGCCTGTGCCAGTGTTACGGCCATCTTTGACTAGGAGGCTCCGCGCGATGTCCGCCCGCCCTGAAGCGCCGAACCCTTCGTCGCTGCCCGGCACCAACCCCTCGGCCACCCTCCGCGTCGCCCTAGCGCTCGCAGTCGCGGCGCTCGTCCTCACCGGCTGCCGCGACAAGTCGGCCCCCGACACCGTCGTGCCCGCCGGCTTCGTGGCCGTCCGCGATGCCGATGCCGGGTTCGCCATGGGCGTGCCCGCCGAGTGGCTCCAGATCCCGCTCCCCCGCAACCTCGATGTCTTCAACGAGGAGTCCCGCAAGCTGCTGGCCGTCAACACCGACCTGCTCCCGGCCATCAACCAGGCCCGCCAGGTCCTCCAGTACGGCGGCAAGCTCATGGCCGTCAGCGCCGACGGCCGGTCTCGGGTCAACCTCACCATCGACAAGGCCCAGGAGAAGGACCTGGAGGAGATCGCCCGGCTGGCCGTACCCCTGCTCGAGGAGGGCGGGGCAACCAACGTCCGCCAGGAACCGGGGACGACGGGGGCCGGGCCCGCTCTCAAGCTGACCTTCAACTATCCCCTCCCGGCCCGGGGGGACACGGTGGAGATCGCCGACGAGGTGCAGTACTACGTGCTGCACAAGGGCAACTCGGTGGTCATCACTGTCATCAACGGCTCGGCCGAGCTGGCCCAGACGATCGCCGACACCCTGCGGCTGCGCTGACCCGGCCTTAACCATCGCTGAACGGCGGTGGGGCCCGGCCTGGGTGCCGGGCCGGTGGTGGGGGTACGGTGCGTGCCGCCATGCGTGCCCTCAAGACGTTCACCGTCCGCCCCCGGCTGCCGGAGGCCATCGCCGCGCTCGCCCATCTGGCCCTCAACCTGCGCTGGTCGTGGGACGAGCCCACGCGTGACTTGTTCCGCTGGGTCGACCCCGACGCCTGGGAAGCCACGGGCCACGACCCGGTGGCCGTGCTCAACACCGCCTCGCGGGCGCGGCTGGAGCAACTGGCCGCCGACCCGCCCTTCTTGACGTTCCTGCGGGAGGTCGAGGACGACCTCGCTCGCCAGCTCGGCAGCGACATGTGGTTCCACCGCCGCAACAGCGACCTGCGGTCGGTGGCCTACTTCTCGCCCGAGTTCGGGATCGCCCGGGCCCTGCCCCAGTACTCCGGGGGCCTGGGCGTCCTGGCCGGTGACCATCTCAAGGCAGCCAGCGGCCTCGGGGTGCCCATCCTCGGCGTGGGCCTGTTCTACCGCGAGGGCTACTTCCGCCAGGAGCTGACCACCGACGGCTGGCAGCAGGAGCGCTACGTCGGCCTCGACCCTCACGCCATGGCGCTGGCGCCCGAGCCCGTCGAGGTGGTGGTCGACCTGGCCGGCACTCCGCTGGCCGCCCGGGTGTGGCGGGCCACCATCGGGCGCGTGCCCCTCTACCTGCTCGACACCGACGTCGAGCACAACGACGATGGCGGGCGGCGGGTCACCGACCGCCTCTACGGCGGCGACGCCGAGCACCGCCTGCGCCAGGAGGTCCTCCTGGGCATGGGGGGGGTGCGCGCCCTGCGGGCACTGGGCCACGACCCCCACGTCTTTCACACCAACGAGGGCCACGCCGGCTTCCTCGGGCTCGAGCGCATCGGCCAGGCCATGCGCGACGACGGGCTCACGTTCCCCGAGGCCATCGAGGCCGTCCGGGCGGGGACGGTGTTCACCACCCACACCCCGGTGTCGGCTGGCATCGACCGCTTCCCCCGCCACCTCATGGAGCGCTACTTCGGCGGGTGGGCGGCCGAGCACGGCATCGCCTTCGACGACCTGATGGCGCTGGGCCAGGCCCCCCACGAGCCGAGCGACGCGTCGTTCAACATGGCCATGATGGGCTTCCGCCTGGCCGCCTGGTCCAACGGTGTGTCCAAGCTGCACGGGCAGGTCAGCCGGCGCATCTTCTCCAGCCTGTGGCCCGGGGTGCCCGAGGGGGAGGTGCCGATCACCTCGATCACCAACGGCGTCCACCCTCGCACCTGGGTCTCGGCCGAGATGCAGGACCTGTTCAACCGCAACGTCCTGCCCGAGTGGTACGAGGCCGGAGTCGACCGCTGGGCGCGCATCGAGCGGGTCAGCGACGTGGAGCTGTGGCAGGCCCGCGCTCGGGGACGGGAACGCCTGGTGGAGTTCGTGCGGCGCCGCCTGAGGGAGTCGGGGCTGGGCAAGGGGCTCACCGAAGGCGACCTGGCCTGGACCGACGAGGTGTTCGACCCCGAGCACCTCACCATCGGGTTCTCGCGAAGGTTCGCCTCCTACAAGCGGGCCACTCTCCTGCTGTCGCAGCCCGAGCGGCTCACCGAGCTCCTGCTGTCGGCCGACCGGCCCATCCAGATCGTCTTCGCGGGCAAGGCCCACCCGGCCGACGACCTGGGCAAGGAGATCATCCGCCAGATAGTGCAGTTCGCCCGCCAACCCCACCTGCGCCACCGGGTGGCCTTCTTGGAGGACTACGACATCGACGTGGCCCGCACCCTCTACCAGGGCAGCGACGTGTGGCTGAACACGCCCCGCCGGCCGCTGGAGGCATGCGGGACCTCGGGCGAGAAGGCAGCCCTCAACGGCGCCCTCAACTGCTCGGTCCTCGACGGCTGGTGGGACGAGTGCTACAACCCCGAGATCGGCTGGGCCATCGGGTCGGCCGAGCACCAGCCCGACCTCCACCTGCGAGACCAGATCGAGGCCAACAGCCTGTTCGACCTGCTCGAACGCCAGATCGTCCCCCTGTTCTACGACCGCCCACCGGGCCGCCCGCCCAGTGGCTGGCTCCAGCGGGTGCGGACCTCGCTCAAGGCCCTGGGACCCTTCGTGCCTGCCAGCCGCATGGTCAAGGACTACGTCGAACAGCTCTACGAGCCGGCCGGGGCGCGGGCCGCGGCCCTCAACGACGGCAACCACGACCGGGCCAAGGCCCTGGCCGCCTGGAAGCAGCGGGTGACGGCCGGCTGGGACGAGGTCAAGCTGACTGTCGGCGAACCCGACGACGGTGTGACCGACCTCGGCCGGGAGCGCACGGTAACGGCCTCTCTCGAACTGGGGCCCCTGTCACCGTTCGACGTGACCGTCGAGCTGGTGCACGGCCCCGTGGGCCTCAACGACGAGCTGGCGCCCGCCGGGGTCGTCACCATGGTCGCGGGCTCGAACGGCATCGGCGAAGGGACATCGACGTACACGGGCACGTTCGTGTGCGAGCGGGCCGGCCGCTACGGGTTCACCGTCCGGGTCGTCCCTTCCCACCCCGACCTGGCCAACCCCGCCGAAGTGGGCCGCGTCACCTGGGCCTGACCCCGTTCACGGGAACAGGCGGGCGGCGGCCGACAGCGGGTCGAGCCGGCGGGCCGCGACCTCGTCCATGACCTCCGTGAACGGCCGGCCCTCGCACCGCTCCCAGGCAGCCCGGGCACCGTCCTGTTCGACGAGGCGGCGGACCTCGGCCTCCAGCCGCGACCGCCGGCGAGCGGCCAACCGGCCGTCGGCCGCCAGGTAGGCCCGGTGGCGGGCCAGAGCGTCCCACAGCTCGTCGGTGCCTTGGCCGGTGGTGGCCACGGTGCGCACCACCGGGGGGCGCCACGGCGGCGGCTCAGGGGCCAGGTCGAGGGCCAGCTCGAGGTCGCGCACCGTCTCGTCGGCCCCGGGGCGGTCCGCCTTGTTCACCACCAGCACGTCGGCGACCTCCAACAGGCCCGCCTTGACGGCCTGCACGGCGTCGCCCCAGCCAGGGTTGACCACGACCACGGTGGTATCGGCCGCCTGGGCGACATCGACCTCCACCTGGCCGGCCCCGACGGTCTCGACGACCACCCAGGGCCAGCCGGCGGCGTCGAGCACCCGGACGGCCCCCAGGGTGGCCCGGGCCAGCCCGCCCGACTGCCCCCGGGTGGCCATCGACCGGATGAACACGCCGGGGTCGGTGGCGTGGGCTTGCATGCGCAGCCGGTCGCCCAAGATGGCGCCGCCCGAGAGCGGGGACGACGGGTCGACGGCCACCACGGCTACCGTCTGGCCCGAGGCCCGCACGAGGGCCACGACCCTGTCGACCAGGCTCGACTTGCCGGCGCCCGGCGGCCCGGTCACCCCCACCACCCAGGCCCGGCCCGAGGGCCCGAAGGTGGCCGCGGCCACGGCCGTCTCGGCCGGGCCGCCCCGCTCGACCAGCGAGATCAAGCGGCCCGCGGCCCGCGCCTCACCCCTCGACGCGGCGTCGAGGAGGGCGGCGGCGGGCAGCTCAGTAGTCGAAGGCGGGCTCCAGGCCCACGGCGTTGACCTCGGTGACGCCCTCGACCCGGTCCTTGAGGATGCGCTCGATGCCCGCCTTGAGGGTCATGGTCGAGGCCGGGCAGCCCACGCACGCCCCCACCAGCTCGATCTCGACGACGCCAGTGGCCTCGTCGACCCCGACCAGGCTGACGTCGCCGCCGTCCATCTGCAGGGCGGGGCGGATGGCCTCGATGGCCGCCTCCAGCTCGGCCCGCATACCGTCGCCGCTCGCGCTGGCCGGCGCGCCGTCGGACGCCGGAGCACCGGCCGCGGGGTCGGTACCGGGAGCGGTCGCCGCCGGGCCGGGCTTGTCGATGAAGGTCACGGGCTCGTCCACGTCTGTGCTCAACGCTAGCCGCTGACAATCGCTTCCCCAGCCACCCGGTTAGGGTCCGCCGGTGCCGCGCACGGTCGTGACCTCGTCGTTCCCCCCGGGGCAGGGCGCGGCCCTGCTCCAGCCCCGAGCCGACGTGGTCTTCGAGGAGGACGCCGGGAACGGGCGGTTCACGGCCTGCCGGGGGCCGGTGCAGGGCTACGAGCGGCGGGTGGAGGTGGCCGAGGACGGTTCGGCCACCCAGACCGTCGAGTACACGCTGAACCTCCCGTACTTCTGGTGGCTGTTCTCGGCCGCCTTCCGCCGCAGGGTGGCAGGCGCCCCCCGCAAGGACGTGCCGTGGTGGGCACCCCCCGAACCGCTCGACGCCCGGGCCGCTGGGGCCCTCGACAGCCTGGCCGCCATCGCCGTGGTGCTCGGTTACCTCAACACGCTGTTCACCCAGACCATCGCCTTTGCGGGCGAGGAGTTCGGGGCCGGGTCCAGCGCCCAGGGGGTGGCCGGCAGCATCGTGCGCCTAGGCGGCCTGCTGGCGCTGATGATCGTGGCCGTGGCCGACCGCCGGGGGCGGCGCCGCATCCTGCTCACGGTCAGCCTGCTGGGCTGCACGCTGGCCGTCTCGGGCGCGCTGGCCCCCTCCCTGGCCTGGCTGACGGCCAGCCAGACGGCCGCCCGGGGGTGCGCCACCGCCCTGCTGCTGCTGGTCGGCATCCTAGCCGCCGAGGAGGTGCCGGCCCGGTGCCGGGCCTATGCGGTGAGCCTGCTGGCCATGGCCGGCGGCCTGGGGGCAGGGATGGCCCTGGTGGCCCTCAACCTCGCTGACCTGGGCGAACGGGGCTGGAGGCTCATCTACCTCGTTCCCGTGCTCGGGATCCCCATCGTGGCCACGGTGCGCAAGCGGCTGCGGGAGAGCCGCCGCTTCCTGGCCCCGCACCGCAACGTCAAGATCGCCGGCCACGGCGGGCGGCTGGCCCTGCTGGCCGTCTCGGGGTTCCTCAGCAACATCTTCGTGGCCCCCCAGTCACAGTTCCTGGGCCGTTACCTGCGCACCGAGCACAACTTCAGCGCAGGGCGCATCTCGCTCCTGGCCCTGGTCACCGGCGCCCCCGGGGCCATCGGCATCGTGGTGGGCGGTCGCCTGGCCGACCTGCGGGGCCGCCGCCAGGTGGCCACCGTCGCCTTGCTGGGGGGCAGCGCCTGCACGGTGGGTTTCTTCTTCGCCAACGGCTGGGCCATCTGGGCCTTCCCGCTGGTGGGCACCATGCTCAACGCGGCCACCGTGCCCGCCCTGGGCGTCTACGGGCCCGAGCTGTTCCCCACCTCGCTGCGGGGCCGGGCCAACGGCCTGATCGGCATGTGCGCCCTCGTGGGCAGCGCCGCCGGCCTGGCCCTGGCCGGGTTCCTGGGGGACTACTTCGGGCGGCTGGGCCCAGCTATGGCCATCCTGGCCACCGGGCCGGTGCTGGTGGCCGCCCTCATCGCCCTCGCTTACCCCGAGACCGCCGGGCGCGAGCTCGAGGACCTCAACCCCGAGGACGTCCCCCCGCCCGCCTTCCCGGCCTGACGCCGCCCGGAAGTCTGGGTCGATCTTCGTCCGCTGATCGGCAACAAATCTACAAAGACCGCGGGCTGAGGCTCAGAGCGAGCGCACGAAACCGGCCACGACGGCCGCCACCTCGGCGTCGCGGCGGCGCAGGCCGTGGTCGCCGCCTTCGACCCACACATGGGTCACGGGGCCGGCGATGGCGGCCGTGGCCGCCTCCAGCTCGGCCGGCGAACCGAAGGCGTCCCTGGTGCCCGAGACGAACAGGCAGGGGACGGCCAGGGCCCCGAAGTGCTCGGTGCGCAGCTTGTCGGGCCGGCCCGGGGGGTGCAGGGGGTAGCTGACGAGGACCAGGGCCATGGCGTCGAGGCCCTCGGCCACCGCCATGGAGCACATGCGCCCGCCCATCGAGCGGCCCCCCAGGACCAGCCGGTCGGGGGCCAGGCCCGTCCGGGCGGCCAGGGCGGCGGCCTCGGCCCGCACGGCGGCCACCAGGACGGGCGACCGGTCCGGGGCCTTGCGGCCCTCCCGGCGGTAGGGGAAGTCCATGCGCTCGACGGGGGCCCCGTCGAGGGCGGCCTCCATGGCCACCAGGGCGGGCTGGTCGCGGCCCGCGCTGGCCCCGGGGGCCAGCAGCACCGCCCGGTCGGGGGCGGCGGCGCTCACGCCATCAGGATGCGGCGGGCTTCGGTGAGCTCCAAGATGCGCTGGCCCGCCCCCAGGTTCTCGGCCCCGTGGTCGGGGTGGGCCGCCCTGATCAGCGAGCGGAACCGCTTCTGCACCTCGTCGCGGTCGGGCCGCAGGTCGGGCCCGAAGCCCAGCACCTTCAGGGCCCAGCGCTCGTCGGTGGGGAACCTCCGCCACGAGGTGGGCGGGGCACTGGTGGGGTCGGCCAGGTGGGCCACCAGGCTCGGGCCCAGCTCTCCCTCCCACCGGGCTCCCTTGCGGATGGCCGCGAAGACCGCGGGCCGGGCGTCGGCGTGCGCCCGGCCGGCGGCGTAGACCGCGCCCAGGAGCTGGGGGACGGGCTTGCCGTGGCCGTCGATCTCGAAGCGCATGTCCTGGGCGTCGCCCACCAGGGCGTGGCGGCTGCGTTCGAGGCCCACCACGTCGTTCTGGAACCGGTGGCGGAGGCGGGGCTGGGCGATGCTCTTGCCCTTCTCGAGGTCGTCGACGAGGGCCAGCAGGCCGTCGCGTACCTCGTCGGGCACGTCGGCCATGTGGGCGGCCACGATGCCCCCCAGCAGGATCCCCCCGTAACCGGGGGCCGGGTCGGTGGGCAGCCACAGGGGCCCGAGCGCGACCCGCCGAGTCGGGGCCACCGCCCGCGAGTGGCGGACCTCCAACTCGGCCAGGAGCATCTCGGAAAGGTATACGGAGTCGCCGGTCGTGGGGCCCGGCGCCGATGTCAGATCAGGTCTCGGAGGTAGGCCCGCAGCTCACGGGCGGCCCCCTCCACCGGCAGCTCCACGTCATCGTCGTCGCCGTCGCCCTCGGTGTCGTCGCCGGTGCCCTCGCCGGTGCCGTCTTCGTCGTCGCCGGTGCCGTCGCCGTCGCCCTCGCCGGTGCCGTCTTCGCCGGTGCCGTCGCCGGTGTCGTCGCCGTCGGTCAGGGCCGCCGCCGCGGTCACGGCTGCGGCCCGGGAGGCGATCGTGTCCCACACGGGCCGGCTGACCCCAAAGGGGGGCGGCAGGGAGGCCACCAGCTCGGCCAGGGCACCGACCTCGGCCACCAGCTCGTCGTTCCAGGGGGCCCTCATGAGCCGGTCGGCCACGTCGAACAGGTCGCTCATGGCCACCTGGGCCTCCTCGCCCCCGTCCTCGAGGTCAGCCGCCTCCTCCTCCCAGACATCGCCCTCGCCCTCCTCCTTGCCCAGCAGGTCGTCGACGAGGACCTCGTCGTCCTCGCGCACGACCAGCACCGGGCCCTCCTCCCAGCGCCACGGCACCCGCTCGGAGGTCAGGGTGAGGCCGGCCTCGATGCGCTCCTCGGGCAGCCACTCCGACATGTCGAAGGCCACCTCGTAGAGGCCGCCGTCCTCGGTCTCGGGCAGGGTCGGGGGCTTGACGTCGCCCAGGGCCAGCCGGCAGTCGCGGCAGGCGGCGTTGACCCCCACCGTGTAGGTGGCCCCGCAGTGCGAACAGAGCATTACAGCACCGGGTCCTCGGTCCAGCGCCCGAACACGCCCGCGAGGGCGCCGACGATCTCACCCACGGTGGCGTAGGCGTTGACTGCCGCCAGGACGGCGGGCATGAGGTTGCGGTCGCCCACCCGGGCGTCGGCCGCCACCTGGGCGAGGGCGGCGGCCACGGCCGCCGGTGACCGGCTGGCCCGCACCTCGGACACCCGCTTGTGCTGGCGGTCCTCGACGGCCGCGTCGACCTCGTGCAGGTCGGGGACGGGGCCGCGGTCGTCGACGAAGCAGTTGACCCCCACCCATGCCCGCTCGCCCGACTCCAGGCGGCGGGACAGCTCGTAGGCCGACTCGCTGATCCGGCGCTGGAACCAGCCCCGCTCGATACCGGCGTACACCCCCTCGAGCATCGAGCCGCCGCCCATGTCGTCCAGGCCGGCCAGCACCTCCTCGGCCCGCCGCTCCATGTCGTCGGTGAGCGACTCGACGTACCACGACCCGCCCAGGGGGTCGGCCACGGCGGCCACGCCCGTCTCGTGGGCGATCACCTGCTGGGTGCGCACGGCCAGGCGGGCACTGAGCTCGCTGGGCAGGGCAAGCACCTCGTCCATGGCGTTGGTGTGCAGGCTCTGGGTGCCGCCCAGCACGCCCGCCAGGGCCTCGATGGCCGTGCGCACGACGTTGACCTCGGGCTGCTGGGCGGTAAGCGACGCCCCCGAGGTCTGCACGTGGAACCGGCAATGCCACGACCGCGGGTCCTCGGCGCCGTAGCGCTCCCGCATCCACCGGGCCCAGAGGCGGCGGGCGGCGCGGAACTTGGCGATCTCTTCGAAGAAGTCGATCTGGGCGTTGAAGAAGAAGCTGAGCCGGGGGGCGAACCGGTCGACGTCGAGGCCGCTGGCCACCCCCGCCTCCACGTAGGCGAAGCCGTTGGCCAGTGTGAAAGCCAGCTCCTGGGCGGCCGTGGCCCCCGCCTCGCGTATGTGGTAGCCCGACACCGACAGCGGGTGCCAGCGGGGCATCTCGGCCGAGCAGAAGGCGATCATGTCGGTCACCAGCCGCATGGAGGGCCGGGGCGGGAAGATGAACTCCTTCTGGGCCTGGTACTCCTTGAGGATGTCGGCCTGGGTCGTGCCCCCCAGCCGGGCCCTGGCCACCCCCGCCCGGTCGGCCACGGCCACGTACATGGCCAGCAGGATGGCGGCCGGCCCGTTGATGGTCATCGAGGTGGTGACGTCGCCCAGGTCGATGCCCGCGAAGAGGTCCTCGACATCGGCCAGCGTGTCGACGGCCACCCCGCACCGCCCGACCTCCCCCAGGGCCAGGGGGTCGTCCGAGTCGCGGCCCATGAGCGTCGGCAGGTCGAAGGCCACCGACAGCCCGTGGCCACCGTGGTCGAGGATGTCGCGGAACCGGGTGTTGGTGTCCTCGGGGCTTCCGTAGCCGGCGAACATGCGCACAGTCCAGGGCTTGGTCAGGTACATGCCCGGGTGCAGGCCCCGGGTGTAGGGGTAGAGGCCGGGCCACTCCCCCTCGTCGGTGCCGTAGCAGGGCTCCAAAGTGATACCCGAGGGCGTGACGTGGGACGGCTGCTGGTCAGCGGCCGCCTGTTCGTAGGCCTGGCGCCACTGTTGCCTGGCCGTCACGCAGTCCTCGCACGCACAGAGTGAGTATCGCAGCCCGGGGGCCTGCCGGGCAGGCTCGGCCCCGAGGGGACGCACTAGGGTTCGGCCCTATGACAGCGAGCAAGCAGGCCCCCGACCGCAACCTGGCCCTCGAACTGGTGCGGGTCACCGAGGCGGCCGCCATGGCCGCCGCCCGCTGGATGGGCCGGGGCGACAAGAACAAGGCCGACGGCGCCGCCACCAACGCCATGCGGGCCGTCCTCGGCAACATCGCCATGGACGGCATCGTCGTCATCGGCGAGGGCGAGAAGGACGACGCCCCCATGCTCTTCAACGGCGAGCAGCTCGGTGACGGGTCGCCGCCCCAGGTCGACATCGCCGTCGACCCCCTGGAGGGCACCACGCTGACCTCGCTGGGCCGGGGCAACGCCCTGGCCGTGATCGCCCTGAGCGAGCGGGGCAGCATGTTCGACCCCGGGCCCTGCTTCTACATGGACAAGATCGCCGTCGGGGCCGAGGCCGCGGGCTCGATCGACATCACCGCCACCCCCACCGACAACCTCCACGCGGTGGCCAAGGCGCTGGGCCGCGAGGTGTCCGAGGTTACGGCCGTCGTGCTCGACCGGCCCCGCCACGCCGCCCTCATCGCCGAGATCCGCCAGGCGGGCGCCCGCATCCGGCTGATCCAGGATGGCGACGTGGCCGGCGCCATCTCCACGGGCTGGCCCGAGACGGGGGCCGACATCCTCTTCGGCATCGGCGGCACCCCCGAAGGCGTGATCAGCGCAGCCGCCCTCAAGTGCCTGGGCGGGGAGATCCAGGGCCGCCTGTGCCCCCAGAGCGACGCCGAGCGCGACGCCGTGCTAGCCGCCGGCCGCTCCCTCGACCAAGTCCTGGGCACCGACGACCTCGTGGCCGGTGACAACTGCTTCTTCGCGGCCACCGGGGTCACCGACGGTGAGCTGCTCCGGGGCGTCCACTACACCCGGGGCGGGTCGGCCACCACCTCGTCGCTGGTCATGCGCTCCAAGTCGGGCACCGTCCGGCGCGTCGAGGCCCGCCACCAGATCGCCAAGCTGCGGGACTTCACCGAAGCCTACGGCTAACGACCGAACGTAAGCGGCGCTACGAGGGCCGCCAGGACCGGAATGATTTCCGAGGCGCCGAGGGATCGTTCCTGACATCGTCGTTGCTGTCCCAAAGGAACAGTTCGCGGCCTGACGACACGAGCGTTCGGTAGCAGCATGCGCTGTCGGACGAAATCTGCTCCCAGCCGCCGGAGCCTCTCGACACGATCCCTGCGCACGTCCTCACCACGGGTTGGCCCGCGAGCTCGACGATCTCCGGCACGCACATGGCCCCTCCCGGCGCCAGGTGCTCAGTCGTCCACCGCCCGTTCTCCAAGCGCGAGACGACACCGGATTCACCTGCGAAGTACAGGTCGTCCCCGACTACGGCGCCGTCCGCGAACTGGTCCCGCGCTCCGTTGCGGGGCGCAGGGAACTGGGCCGATGCCCCCGTGCCGAGGTCGAGGCGAACCACAGCCCGGGGGCCGATCAGCCAAAGGTCACGACCCCAGACGGCGACGGCCTGGGCCTCACCTACCGGCCCGAAACCTTCCGGCGGTGCCGGTAGTTCCCTCCAGCGGCCCGAGGCTGGGTCGTACGCGGCCCAGGAGTCGACTAGCACGGCCTCGCTGTCGGCCCAGTGGAAGGACGGTCGTCCTACTCCACCGAGGTGGGAGAACCTCAGCGCCGGTGGGACGGCAACCTCTCGCCAGTTGTCACCGACGGGATCGTAGGCCGCTGCTGAGCGGCTGCCGGCCGACCCGCCCACGGCCAGAAGCAGGTTGCCGGTCCACACCGTCTGCGGAACCCCTGGGGGCAATGGCGACTGGGCGATCGGCCGCCAGGATCGCTTCGCAGGGTTGAACGCGGCCCCATCCGAGTGGTGCTCGCCGCCCAAGACGACGACCTCGGTCCCGGTCCAAGTCAGCGATGCCCCCGATCGGGCCGACAGCGGGCCGTCATCGAGGATCGTCCAGCCGTCCTCGTTCGGACCGCCGGCTGTTCCCGTCGCCCCTGTCTCGCCGGGCGGGTCGCTCAGGGACAGTGAGAGCCCTGGGCCCTGTCCGGGGCGCAGGACCACGATGAAGAGGAGGGCCATGGCGCCCACCGCCACGCTGGCGATAGGCGTCAACCAACGCCCTGACCTGTTCCTTGCGGGTTGGGCGCGGAGAGACGCGACCACGTCCTCGACCTCCGTTTCGCCCACCATGGCAGCCGCCTCGTCGCCGAGCCGGACCAACGCCCTGCGGATGCGTTCCTCGTTCATCATCACCCCTCGGCCGCGGCAGCGTGCAGCCCGGACCGAAGTGCGTTCAGCCCGCGCTCCACGTGTGTTGCGACAGCAGACCGAGACACTCCCATTGCTTCGGCAGCCTCCTTCTGCGTGAAGTGCGACGCGACGACTAGCCAGACGGCCGTGCGTTGCCGGTCCGGCAGCGCAATCAAGGCAGGCAGCAGACCTGGTTCCACATGGGGGCCGTCCTCGGCCGCCAGCAGGGCAAGGAACCCCTGGCGCCTCTCGCGATGCGCGCTCTGGGCCACGCGGTACAGGTATCCCACGGCGTTCTCCATCACCCTCATTCGGTGCCAATGCGCCCACGCCCACGTCAACGCCTCGGCAACGGCGTCCGCCGCATCCTCTGGCCCGTAGCGAGCCACGAGGGCGCGACGAAGACGGGGCTCGACGTCGACGAAGAAGGCCTCGAACTCCCGCCGGGCGCCGTCGCCGGACGCCCTGGTCAGCGCCCTAACCATGACGGAACGCGGTGCCGGACCATCCACGCATACAGAACAACAAGACCACCGATGTGTCCACAAGCTCGCGCCCATCGCACTCGGGCCAGTCCGTGGGGGCATGCGGACCGTCGTCCTGGGAGCCTCCGCCGTTGGAAGTCCGCCGGCTCGTAGCCCGCATCGACTGGCCCACCCAGTAACAGGGGGGCAGTCATCGACTAGCGGTCGCGGCGGAGGTGAATGCGTTGGCGGCCGCCCCACCAGTCTGTTCGGCGGCCCTCCTCGATCCAGCCCCGGCTCAGGTAGAACGCCTCGGCCCCGCTGCCGGCCCACACGTCGGTGGCCAGACGGGGGCAGCCGCGCTCCACGGCCACGGACTCGAAGGCGGCCAGCACGTGGGAGCCGATCCCCTGGCCCCGCAGGTCCTCGGCCACCAGCAGGTTGTCGAGGAAGGCCACTCCCGCGTAGGCCCACCCCTCGGCCGTCGCCACCAGGCGGCCGTGGCGGCGGGCCACCACGGCCAGGTTGGCGCGCTCGGGGTCGCCCCCGGCCACGCCCTGGGCCTCCCACAGGCGCTCCCACTCGGCGTCGGAGAAGGCCCGGGCCTCGGGGTCGAGCTGTTCGGACACCGTCATCTCCACTGGCAGACCGCCCCGCCCCACCACCGCCGGGGCCCGGAAGGGGGCGTCGGCGACGGGCTCCCACACCCGGCCCTCCCGCTCCTGGAGCAGGTGCAGGCGGTCGAAGAAGACCTCGGCCGCGAAGTCGCACAGGGCCAGTTCGGCGGCCCGCACCCGCTCGGGAGAGGCCTCGTCGGCGATGGTCACGTGGGGCACGAAGGGCCACGTCAACGTGCGGGCCAACGGCTCCCGGAACACCCGCTCGCGCAGCGCGAACACCGACGCCCGCCCTTCCCCGACCAGGGGCAGGTAGAGCACCGGGTTGGCGGGCAGGAAGGTGGAGGGCGGGCCCAGGTGGACCGAGAACGGGCGGGTGGCGGCGGCCGCCTCCCGCAGCACCCGCAGGGCGTCGACCAGGTGGTCACCGGCCACGTTGACGGGGGGCACGAGCGTGAGGTGGGCCGGGACCCGGCCGTAGGTGCCGTCGCCCACCGCCCGGCGCAGGGCGTCGATCTCTCGCCGCAGCGGCCGGGGGATGAGCAGCACCACACCCAGGCGGGCCCTGGCGGTGGCCGTGGCCATCAAGCCCCAGGCCGGGCGCACGGGACGACGTGGCGGTGGTCCCAGCCCGTCCCCGGCAGCCGGCCCCCCGGCTGGCGGCCCGGTCGGCGGGCAAGCCCAGCACAGGGGCTCGTCGGGGACCGGACGGCTGGCAAGGCCCGCCCCGCCGAGGCTCGGTCACACCAGCCTCCAAGTAGGGGCACGCGGCCCACGCTACCGGCCGTCCCCATTCATCAGTCGGAGCGGCCGGCCAGGCGCAGCGTCCCCAGGCGCCAGGCCGCCACCCCCAGCCAGACGGCCGTGAGCACCACCAGCCGCCACACGGCCGCGCCCCCTTCGGGCACGCCCGCCCGCACCAGGTCCTCGGCCCCGGCCAGGCCCGCGAACGCGGCCCGGCCCAGCCACCCGGGCGAGAGCTGGGCGATGCCGTCGAGGGCTGCCCCCAGCAGGCGCTCCCCCAGCACGACGGCCGCCAGCGACCACACGACGGCCCGCCGGGCCAACGCCCCGAACATGACGAACAGGGCCACGTAGGCCCCGCTGGCGGTCACCGCGGCCACGAACATGGGCCCGGCCATCGACGACGCCCCGGCCAGGACGGCGGCCAGGGCGCACGCCGTCCCCAGCACGGCGGCCGCGGCCACCGTGCCCGCCAGCCACCGACCGGCCACGATCGTCCACCGGGCCACGGGCGACAGCCAACTGAAGTGGAGCGTCCCGCTGCGCACCTCGGCCCCGAGCACGGCGTCGCCGATGACCAGGCAGCCGATGGGCAGGATGATCGAGAACAGCCCGGCCGCGGCCACCGTGGCGAACGCCTCCTCGGCGGTGTCGGCCACCACCGCCCGGGCCAGCAGGCCGAACATCAACGCGCCCAGCGCGGGCAGCAACAGGCCCAACCGGCGGCGCCGGGGCAGGCAGGCCCGCAGGGCGTAGGTGAACGAGGCGGCCACCGCCCCGGCGGCGGCCGGGGGCGAGTAGGCAGCCGCTCCCCGGGCGGGCCGGGCGGGCCGGGCGGGCCCGGAGGGGCGGGGGCGGCGATCGGGCGGGCTCACCGGACCAGGTCCCGGAAGATGGCTTCGAGCGACTCGTCGAGGGGGCGGACCTCGCGCAGGCGCGACCCCGCGGCCCGGGCCATCGGGGGCAGGGCCACGGCCAACTCGCCGGCCCGGCTGGTGGCGACCGTCAGCACGTCGCCCTCCAAGCTCACGCCGGTCACCGCCTCGTGGCCCACCAGGGCGGCGCCCAGCGAGCGCGCGGCCGAGGCCCGCACCAGCACCCGGCGGGGCCGGTCGACCATGGCCTCGCGGATCGCCCGGCGGTCGCCGGCCGCAGCCAGGCGTCCGTTGACGAGCACCACGATGCGCTCGCCCAGCCGCTCGACCTCGTGCAGGACGTGGCTGCTGACGATGACCGTCCGGCCCTGGTCGCCCAGGCTCCTGAACAGGTTGATGAGGCTGACCCGCTGGACCGGGTCGGCCCCGTTGAGGGGTTCGTCGAGCACCAGGACGCTCGGGCTCGTGACCAGGGCGGCCGCCACCTTGGCCCGCTGGCGCATGCCCTTGCTGAACCCCTCCAGGCGGCGGTCGGCCACGTCGGTGAGGCCGACCTCGGCCAGCGCCTGCTCGGGGGCGTCGCGCTGGCCCACGCCGAACAGCCGGGCGCGGTACTCGACGAGCTGGCGGGGCGTGAGGGGGCCGGGGACGGCCTCGTCCTCGGGCACGAGGGCCAGCGCGGCCCGCACGCGGGCGTCGGCCCGGGGGTCACCCCCCGCGACCCGGACACGGCCCGTGCTGGCCGGCAGCAGCCCGGTCACGACCCGCAGCAGGGTCGTCTTGCCGGCCCCGTTGGGCCCCAACAGCCCGGTGACCCCGGCGCCGAACGAGCACGACAGCTCGGACAGGGCCACCTTCTGGCCGAACCAGGCCGAGACCTCCTCGACCTCGACGGTGGGCCGGGGGGCGAACGCCGCGTCTCGCCGGTCGGGCTCCTTGGGACGGTTGGGGCGGTTGGGGCGGTTGGCCACCGATCAGGCCTCCGACCAGCGGTAGCGCCACACCAGGGTGGCCAGGGCGGCCGCCACCACCAGCACGTAGACGGCCGCGGCCATGGCCCCACCGCCGTCGACTCGGGAAAGGTCCACGAACGGGTCGATGTTGCCCAGGAAGACCAGGTCGCGCACGTGCAGGGGCAGGGCCAGCAGGTTGAGCAGTTCGGCCGCCTCGGTGCGGCCCGAGCTGGCCCGCAGGATGGCCGACACCGACGAGCTCACGAACAGCACGCCCAGCAGGCTGGCCCCGGCCACGATCCGCCGGGTCGTGAGCGAGGCGAAGGCCAGGCCCAGCACGGCGTAGTAGATCGCCAGCAGCACCACGGCCACGGGCACCTGCCACAGCACCGAGGCGTGGCCCGTCAAGTAGTCCAAGGCGCCGTCGCGGCTGACCAGCATCTGGCCCACGAACAGCACGACCTGGGGGAGGAACGAGAAGGCGAACAGGATGCTGGCGATGGCGGCCAGCTTGGCCAGCGCATAGTCGGTGCCCGTGAGGGGCCGGGCGAAGATCAGCGACAGGACCCGTTGGCGCCGGTCGGGGCACAGCACGTCGGGGGCCACCAGGGCCACGAACAGGAGAAGGGAGCTGGACACCCCCACATATCCCCGGTAGGTGATGATCTCGATCTGGGGCACCGAGGAGTCGCGGGTGATGTAGGCGATCCCCACGTTGACGGCCGCAGGCACGGTCACGATGCCCAGCAGCATCCACGGCAGGAACTTGTGGCGCCACGACCGCCGCAGCCCCAGCGCCCGGCGGACCGTCGACCAGTAGACGGCCACCACGGCCGCCCGCCGGCCGCCCCGGGGCCCGTCGTAGGGGCGGTAGCCGCGGTCGTACACGGCCCCGGCCGCGGCCGGGGCCGCGGGGGCGCTCACCCGGGCCCCGAGGCCGGCCCCGGCCCGGGCCCCGAGGCCGGCCCCGACGCCCGGTGCAGGAACACGTCGTCGAGGGTCCCCACCCGGGTCGACAGCTTGTGCAGGGGCAGGCCCAGGTCGGCGATCACGTCCCGCACCACGTCGAGGTCGTCGTCGCCGCCGACGGCCACCTCGACGACCCCCGTCTCGTTCACGTGGGCCGCCAGCTTGCGAGCGGCCAGGGCCTTGGCCAGCCGGGGCCCGTGGTCGTCCACGTCGACGACCACCACCCCGGAGCGCTCCAGCAGGTCCTGGGTGGGGCCGGCCACCACCAGGCGCCCGCCGTCGAGCATGACCACGTGGTCGCACACCTGCTGGACGTCGTCGAGCAGGTGTGTGGCCATCAGCACGGAGATGCCGAAACCGCCCAGGCGGGCCACCAGGTCGAGCATGGCGTCGCGCCCGATGGGGTCGAGCCCGGCCGTGGGCTCGTCGAGCAGGAGCAGTTCGGGGTCGGCCACCAGGGCCTGGGCCAGCTTGGTGCGCTGGCGCATCCCCGTCGAGTACCCGTCGATGGGCCGGAAGCGGGCCTCGTCCATGCCCACCAGGTCGAGCACCTCGGACGTGCGCTGGCGGGCCGCGGCCCGGGGCAGGCCCGACATCTCGCCCAGGGTGGCCACCACCTCGGCCGCGCTCTGGTCGGTAGGCAGGCAGTCGTGCTCGGGCATGTAACCGAGCCGGGCGCGAGCGCCCGCGGGGTCGACGGAGGCGTCCACCCCCGCCACCTCCACGCTCCCGGCCGTGGGCCGGGTCAGGCCCAGCAGCAGCCGGAAGAACGTGGTCTTGCCCGCCCCGTTGGCCCCCACCAGGCCGGTGCGACCGGGCGGCACCTCGACCGACAGCCTGTCCACGGCCGTCACCCCGCCGTAGCGCTTGGTCAGCCCGACAGCGCGCAGGAGGGTCTCGGCCATGGCCCGCCAACCTACCGGCCCGGCTGGCGCTCCACGCGTCCCGGGCCGGCGTCGCGGTTAGGCGTGGCCCGCGACCTCGAGGCGGACGTGGGCGCGGCGCAGGGCGGCCTCGCCTTCGGTGTCCTCGAGGGTGTGGCCGTGGCGCTCGGCCGCGTCCTTGGCCTTGCGGGCGCGCTCGACGTCGACCTGGCTGGCCAGTTCGGCCACGTCCGAGAGGATGGTGACCAGGTTGTCCTGCACCTCGACGAACCCGCCGTGGACGGCGGCCACCTCGGTCTTGCCGTCGACGGTCAGGATCTTCACGGGGGCGATGGCCAGTGCCCCCAGGAAAGGAGCGTGACCGGTCAGGAAGGCGATCTCGCCGCCGCCCAGCGTCCGGCATATGACCATCTCGGCATCGCCCTGGAACAGGATGCGTTCGGGCGAGACGAGCTCGACCTGGAGGGCCATGGTCAGGCCGCCTCCGCCTTGCCCATCTCCTTGGCCTTGGCCAAGACGCTGTCCACGCCCCCCACGTTGAAGAAGGCCTGCTCGGGCACGTCGTCGAGCTCGCCGTCGACCAGGCGCTCGAACGACTCCACCGTCTCGGCCACGGGCACGTTCACCCCGGGCACACCGGTGAACTGCTCGCCCACGAAGAAGGGCTGGGACAGGAACTTCTGCACCTTGCGGGCCCGCTGGACGATGACCTTGTCCTCCTCGGACAGCTCGTCGAGGCCCAAGATGGCGATGATGTCCTGGAGCTCCTTGTAGCGCTGGAGCGTTTCCTGCACCCGGCGGGCGCAGTTGTAGTGGCGCTCCCCCACCACCTCGGGGCTCAGGATCCGCGACGTCGAGGCCAGCGGGTCGACGGCCGGGTAGATGCCCAGCGAGGCGATCTGGCGGCTCAGCTCGGTGGTGGCGTCGAGGTGGGTGAAGGTGGTGAACGGCGCCGGGTCGGTGTAGTCGTCGGCGGGCACGTACACGGCCTGGAGCGAGGTGATCGAACGCCCCTTGGTCGAGGTGATGCGCTCCTGGAGCTCGCCCATCTCGTCGGCCAGCGTGGGCTGGTAACCCACGGCCGAGGGCATGCGGCCCAGCAGGGTCGAGACCTCGGACCCGGCCTGGACGAAGCGGAAGATGTTGTCGATGAACAGCAGCACGTCCTGGCCCTGCTCGTCGCGGAAGTACTCGGCCATCGTGAGGGCCGACAGGGCGACCCGCAGGCGCACGCCCGGGGGCTCGTCCATCTGGCCGTAGACCAGGGCGGCCTTCTCGATGACGCCCGACTCCTGCATCTCCAGCCACAGGTCGTTGCCCTCACGGGTGCGCTCGCCCACGCCCGCGAACACCGACGTGCCACCGTGCTGCTCGGCCACCCGGCGGATCATCTCCAAGATGACGACCGTCTTGCCCACGCCCGCCCCGCCGAACAGGCCGATCTTGCCGCCTCGCACGTAGGGGGCCAGCAGGTCGATGACCTTGATGCCCGTCTCGAACATCTCCGACTTGGGTTCGAGGTCGGCGAACGGGGGGGCCGGGCGGTGGATGTTCCAGTAGTCCAAGATGCCCTCGGTGACGGGCTGGCCGCCGGTGTCGAGGGGCTCGCCGATCACGTTCCACACGTGGCCCAGCACGCCGGGGCCGACGGGCACGCTGATGGCCTTGCCCGTGTTGCGCACCGGCATGCCCCGCTTGAGGCCGTCGGTGGGCTTCATGCAGACGGCCCGGATGCGGCTCCCGCCGATGTGCTGGGCCACCTCGGCGGTGATGTCGACCGAGGCGCCTTCGAGCTCGACGGTCATGACGACCGCGGTGTTGATCTCGGGCAGCGACGCGGGTGGGAACTCGACGTCGACGACCGGTCCGGCGATGGCGACGACACGCCCGTCCTTCAGGTGGCCATTGGTGGCGGTCATGAGCGAGCTCCTGAGCTCTCGAGGGGTTCGGAGTTGGACTGGGTGGCCCCGGCCTGGCGCAGGGCCTCGGCCCCACCGACGATCTCCATGATCTCGGTGGTGATCCCGGCCTGGCGGACCTTGTTGGCCACGATCGACAGGTTCTTGATGAGCTCCTCGGCGTTGTCGGTGGCCGCCTTCATGGCCCGCTGGCGGGCCGCGTGCTCACTGGCCGAGGCGTCCAGTAGGGCGGCGAGGATGCGGGCCTCGACGTACCGGGGCAGCAGGTGGTCGAGGATCTCGCCGGTGCCGGGCTCGTACTCGTAGTCGGCCGTCAGCCCGCCGGCGTCGCCGTTGCCCTCCCGGGTCTGCAGGGGCATGAAGCGCCGCACGACCACCCGCTGGGACCCGAGGGAGATGAAGCGGGTGTAGACGAGGTTGACCTGGTCGACGTCGCCCTCCTCGAAGGCCTCCCGCACGACCGAGGCCACCTTGACGGCGTCGTTGTACGTGGGGGTGTCGCTCATGCCCAGGAACGAGGCGTCGATCCGGTAGTTGCGGAACGTGAAGTAACCCAGGGCCTTCTTGCCGACGAGGACGAGGGAGTAGTCCTTGCCCTCGGTCTGCAGGGCCATGAGCTCGCGCTCGGCCGCCCGGATCACCGACGCGTTGTAGGCCCCGGCCAGACCCCGGTCGGAGGTGATGACCACCAGGGCCACCTTGCGCACGGCCTCGGGCTGGCGCAGCAGGGCGTAGCTGCCCCCTGCCCCCCGGTCGGCCAGGTGCTCGATGACGGCCGTGATCTGCTCGCTGTAGGGGCGGGCCGCGCTGGCCCGGTGCTGGGCCTTGACGACGCGCGTGGCCGCGATGAGCTCCATGGCCCGGGTGATCTTCTTCGTCGACTGAACGCTGCGGATCCGCCGGCGGAGGATCCGTTCCTGGCCACTCGCCATCTGTCAGCCCCCGGCAGCAGTGTCTTCGCGGGTGATCTCCTCTTCGGGGAGGATGCCCTCGCGGCGGCCTCCGGCCCGGCGGCGCTGCTCCTCGCCCTGCTCGTGGGCCTCGGGCGCCGCACCTTCGGTGGCCGTGGGCACGAACTGGTCGGCGAAGGCCTTGACCGCCTTCTCCATGACGTCGGCCGCCGGCAGCGTGCCCTGGGACCGGATCTGGTCGAGCAGGTCGCTGTGGCGGCTGCGGAACCAGTCGAGCACCTCGGCCTCGAAGCGGGCCACGTCCTCGAGGGGGATTTCGTCGAGGTGGCCCTTGGTGCCAACGTAGAGCGACACGACCTGCTCCTCGACGGGCATCGGGGACCGCAGGCCCTGCTTGAGCAGCTCGGTCAGCCGGTAGCCGCGGTTGAGCTGGGCCTGGGAGATCTTGTCGAGCTCGGACCCGAAGCTGGCGAACGCCTCCAGCTCGCGGAACTGGGCCAGGTCGAGCTTGAGGGTGCCGGCCACCGCCTTCATGGCCTTGATCTGGGCGCTGCCACCCACCCTGGAGACCGAGATGCCCACGTCGACGGCGGGCCGCACGCCCGAGCGGAACAGGTCGGTCTGCAGGTAGATCTGGCCGTCGGTGATGGAGATCACGTTGGTGGGGATGTAGGCCGAGACGTCGCCCTCTTTGGTCTCGATGATGGGCAGGGCCGTCATCGAACCGGCGCCGCGGGCGTCGGACAGCTTGGCCGCCCGTTCCAGCAGGCGGCTGTGAAGGTAGAAGACGTCACCCGGGTAGGCCTCGCGGCCCGGGGGCCGGCGCAGCAGGAGCGAGAGCTGGCGGTAGGCCTCGGCCTGCTTGGACAGGTCGTCGTAGACGATGAGGGCGGCGTCACCGCTCTCCATCCAGTGCATGCCCATGGCCGCACCCGCGTAAGGAGCCAGGTACTTGAAGGGGGCCGGGTCCGACGCCGGGGCGGTGACGACCACCGTGTAGCTCATGGCGCCGTACTGCTCGAGGGTGGCCACCACCTCGGCCACGCTGGAGCCCTTCTGGCCGATGGCCACGTAGATGCACTTAACGCCCTGGCCCCGCTGGTTGATGATCGTGTCGATGGCGACCGAGGTCTTGCCCGTCTTGCGGTCGCCGATGATCAGCTCGCGCTGGCCCCGGCCCACCGGGGTCATGGCGTCGATCGACTTGATCCCCGTCTGGAGGGGCTCCTTCACGGGCTGGCGGTCGACCACTCCGGGGGCCTGGATCTCCAGGCGGCGGGTCTCGCGGGCATTGATCGGGCCCCGCCCGTCGATGGGCTCGCCCAGGGGGTTGACTACCCGGCCCAGGAGGCCGTCGCCCACGGGGACCGACAGGATGCGGCCGGTGGCCGTGACCGCCTGGCCCTCCTCGATGTGCTCGGTGAGACCCAGAACGACGGCCCCGATGGTCTCCTCGTCGAGGTTCAGGGCCAGGCCCAGGGTGCCCCCCTCGAACTCCAGCAACTCGTTGACGGCCGTGTTGGGCAGGCCCGAGACACGGGCGATGCCGTCGCCCACCTCGGTGATGCGGCCCACCTGCTGGCGGGCCAGCCCGGGCTCGAAGTCGGCCAAGTGGCGCCGCAGGACGGCGGCGATCTCGTCGGGGTCGTAGGTGAAGTCAGCCATGGTCATGGACGGGCGCTCCTCAGCTCTCCCTGCGCGGCGAAGCCCCTCACAGGACCTCGCGCAGCTTCTCGAGACGGTGACGGACCGAGCCGTCGATGACGGTGTCCCCCACCCGGGCCACGACCCCGCCGAGCACGGCCGGGTCGACGACCACCTTTACGTCGACGTTGCGGTCGAGGGCCTTGGACAGGGCGCGCTCCAGGCGGGCCTGGACCTCGGCGTCGAGGGGGATGGCCGAACGGACCTCGGCCACCTCCCGCTGGCGCTCCTGGGCGGCTCGCTCCACCAACCGGTCGGCGATGGCCACCATGTGGCGGGCCCGGCCGGCGCCGATGACGAACGACACGAGGCTGGCGCTCAGGTGCGAAGCCTTCTGGCCGAGCACCTCCTCGGCGATGGCCTGGCGGCGGTCGGGGGGGAGCTGCTGGTCGGTCAGGGCCAGGCGCAGGGCGTCGTTGCGCTCGAACTCCCGGGCGAACCCGAACAGCTCGTCGGCCACGCGCGCCAGTTGGCCCTCGGCCCGGGCCACCTCGACCAGGGCGGCGGCATAGCCGTCGACCCGTTCGTCGGGGGCGCCCGCCTGCATGCTCAAGAGGTGGACTCCATCTCCCTGATGAACCGCTCGACCAGCCGCATGTTGGCCTCGCGGTCGAGGTTCTCCTGCACGACCTTCTCGGCCAGCTCGATGGCCAGCAGCGAGACCCGGGCCTGGAGCTCGGCCATGGTGCGGGTCACCTGGGCCGTGTTGTCCTCGACGGCCCGTTGCTTGATCTCGGCCACCTCGGCCTCGGCCTTGGCCCGCATGTCCTGGCGGAGCTTGTCGGCCGACTGGCGGGCTTCCTCGATGATGCGGGCCGCCTCGTTCTTGGCGTCGGCCACCTGGCGCTTGTAGTCGGCCAGCACGGCTTGGGCCTCGTCGCGCGCCTTGTCGGCCTCGGCCAGCGAGGCGGCGATCCTCTCGGCCCGGGCGTCGATGCCCTTCTTGATGGCCGGGAAGCCCTTCTTGATGATCAGGACGAGCAGGATCAGGAACGAGAGACCGCCCCAGATGATCTCGTTGACCTCCGGAAGGATGGGGTTGGAACCACCTTCGCCCTCGGCGGCGGCCAGGAACAGTCCGACCATGTCGGCCTCCCTACGCGAACTTGATGAGGATGAACACGACGAAACCGATGAGGGCCAGGGCCTCGGTGAAGGCGATGCCCAGGAACATCGTCGTGCGCACCATGCCGGCCGCCTCGGGCTGGCGGGCCATGGCGGTGATGGCGTTGCCCACCACCAGGCCGATGCCGATGCCGGGGCCGATGGCGGCGGCGCCGTAACCGATACCGGCGCCGATGGCGCTGAGCCCGTCGAGGAACTCGCCGGGGGGGGTCTGAGCCAGGATTTCGAGCAAGGATGCCCTCCTTAGGTGCTCGCCCGGGCGGCCCCGGACGGGCGAACGACAACTGTTGACATGAACCGGTAGTACGAGATCGGGACCGATCGAGCGGCTGACATCAGTGCTCGGGGTGCATGGCGCCGCCGATGTAGACGGCGGTCAGGATGGTGAAGATGAAGGCCTGCAGGATGGCCACCAGGATCTCGAAGGCGGTCAGCAGGATGAGCATGGCGAACGGCAGCGGGAGGATGACGACGAGCAGGCTCTTCGACCACACGGCGGCGCACAGCACGGCGAAGGTGACGAGGAGCAGGTGGCCGGCCAGCATGTTGGCGAAGAGCCGCACGGCCAGCGAGAAGGGCCGCACGAAGATCGTGGAGATGAACTCGATCAGCGCGACCAGGGGCATCAGGGCCTTGGGCACACCCGGCGGGAACAGGATCGACTTGAAGTAACCGCCGAAGCCCTGGGTCTTGACGCCCACGTAGTTGAAGATGGCCCACACCAGCAGGGCCAGGAACGCGGGCAGGGCCATCCGGGCGTTCACGGGCATCTGGATGCCGGGCACGACCTCCCAGATGTTGGTGATGAAGATGAAGAAGAACATCGTGACCAGAAAGGGCGCCCACGGCATGCCGGCCGGGCCCATCGTCTGGAGGATGATGTCCCGCCGCACGAACTCGACACCCGACTCGACGATCGTCTGCACCCCACTGGGCACGAGCTGGCCGGCCTCGGACCGCTTGCCGGCCGCCCGGAACAACAGAAAGACGACCAGCACGCTGGCCCACATGAGCAGCACGATCTTGTTGACCTCGAAGGGGGTGCCCTTGAGGAAGATGCCGGGCCACTCGAGCAGGTGCTCGATGGGAGGGAAATGCATGGGTGTTAAGCCCTCTCCGTCACAGGTGGCTTGAAGGTGGGAAAGGCCAGGGAGATGGACAGGTGCCGGGTCTCCCAGAACAGCAGGCCGAGGTGGGTCACGACCAGCGTGAGGCCCAGGGGCACGATCTCGACCCAGGACTGGCCCTTGACGGCCAGGACGGCGGCCGTGATGAGGGCCAGCCGGACGACGAAACCGCCCATGGCCGCGACCGCCACCATGACCAGCGAGATGCGGGCCGACCAGGCCATGAGGCTGGCCGCGATCAGGAAGTTGACGAGCACCAGCCCGATGGCGAAGGCGGCCGAGAGCGCCCCGTTGACCCCCCAGAAGATCCCGGCGGCCAGGGCCAGCACGGGCAACAGGGGCACGGCCCGCTTGGCCATGTCGAGGGCCACCTCGCGCTCGACCGCCGGCCCCGCGCTGGGAGGCATGGGCAGTTGGGCGGGCCGCAGGTTGCTCACTGATGGACCTCTTCTGTCGCAGCCGACGACCACGGGGCGGACCGCTCCATGGCCGCCATCCGGTAGGCGTAGCCGTACCAGGTGCGCAGGAGCATACCGACCACTGCCACCAGGAAGAAAAGTGCGAGGAAGAGGGGGCCCGTTCCCAGCCAGCGGTCGACCAGGTGGCCCAGGCCGCCGAAGATCACCGGGGTCACGGCCAGCTCCACCGCCCGGGTGAAACCGTCGCTGAAGTTGCGGTAGACGTCGCTCTGGGGGCCGTTGGCCTGGAGGTTGGCGACGGCCACCTGGCGGGCGATCACCGAGCGCAGCTTGCCGGGCCCCGCGGGGACGGCCTGCTCCTCGGCGTCGCGTCGCATGCCGCTCCCGGCGCCGTCATCCCGCTGCTCCACTGGCCCTTCCCCTGGCCCCGAAAGCCGTCCCAAGACAGATTGTGAAATCTCGCGCAATCTACGCGAAACCCTCCCTGGCCGGCAAATGCCTCCTCAGTTGGCCGTTCGCCGGTGGTCGTCCTCGTCGGGTGGGGGCACGGCGCGCACGGGGCGGGGGCCGGTTGGCGGGGC
>JBFMCT010000021.1 GCA_040754375.1 Actinomycetota bacterium | reverse complement strand
ACGGCCCGGGCCACCGAGGGCTCCACGGCCTCGGGCCAGGCCCGGGCGTCGGAGGGCTCCACCGCCTCGGGGCGGTCCACGGCCCGCAACGGCTCGGTGGCCTCGGGCTGCTCGGACGCCACCGACATCTCCACCACCTCGGGCGAGTGCGCCCCCGCCCCCAAGCCCCCCACCCACCCGGCCGGGCCCGGTGGCCCGGGCGGCCCCGGGGGCCCCGGCGGCGGCGGTGCCCTGGCCCGCACCGGCGGTGTGGACACCATGGCCCAGGCCGCGGCTGCGGCCACCGCCCTGGGGGCCGTCCTGCTCGGCCTCGGCCGGCGCCGGTTCGCAGCCGAGCCGGTGGGGGAGGACGTCTGAGCAATGACTGTCAACACAACGGAGGTAGCACAATGAAGTCACAACGGACGGCGGGCCTGATGCTGGGGGGGATCGTCGTCCTCCTGATGATGCTCGTGGCCGGCCCTGCTGGGGCCCAGACGAGCGGAGGGGCCACGGCCGAGCACGGCTCGGTGGCCTCGGGCACGGCCCACGCCGAGAACGGCTCGACGGCCTCGGGTGCATCCCACGCCGAGAACTGGTCGACCGCCTCGGGCCAGGCGCACGCCCACGACGGCTCGACGGCGTCGGGCTGCTCACGGGCCGAGGACGGCTCGACGGCTTCGGGCGCGGACTGCCCCAGGCACGTCCCGCCGCCCCACCAGCCGCCCCACCAGCCGCCCCACGTGACCCCCACGACCGTGCGCCCGGCGGCGGCCACGCCCGCCCGCCTGGCCCTGACGGGCACGTGGACGGCCCCGCTGGCGGCCATGGCCGGCCTGTCGGTCGCCCTCGGTTCGGCCCTGCAGCTCGTGGGCCGGGGCCGGCGGCGCCCGATCGAAGGCTGAGCACCGCCGACACCGTCTGAACGAACAGAGCCCGCCGGCCCCTGGGCCATGGCGGGCTCTGTCGCGCCCCTGGGACGACCGGAGGGAGCCACCGCCGCGGGCCGGTCCCGGGGGGTGAGACGGGGCGACACCGAGGCTGGAGCGAAGGGCGTGCATTAGGCGAGGCCCCGGTGGCTGCACGCGCAGGCCAGGTCCGGCGATCACGGGTACCGAGACCTCCCGGCAACGTGCGGCGCCCGGTGCGGCCGCCCTCTGCGGGCGCCTCACGGTCAAGCCCCCCCGGCCTCCCTCCCGCCCGTTCAGGCCGGCGAGCGTCCGCTCCGGCGGCGGCGGCGACCGCTGGCCCAACCCACGGTGGCGATCACCGACAGGGCCGTCAGCCACACCCAGTTGTCGACGACCACGGCCATCACGGCATCCACGGGGCCGGCCAGCGCCGTGCCCGAGAGGCGGATGGCGACGATGGCGGCCACCGTGCCGACGACGCTCAGCAGGGCGAAGACCACCAGGGACATGCCGCTCGCTCCTGCCAAGACGCACACGACGCCCCCCGGGAACAGCGCCACCAGGGGCCACCCGTAACGCCGGAAGTTCCGGCGCAACCAGCCGATGGCAGTACCGCCACCGATGTGCCGGGCCACCCAGTCGACGGCCGAGTCCCCGTACCGCAGGCCGAGCAGGTAGAGGAACGGGTTCTCGAGTGAGCGACGGACGAGGCCCACCACCAGGTACGGGACGAAGTCGACCGTCGTCGATGTGAGCACGAGATGACGGGTGGTGGAGTTGAGCACGAGCAGGAGCAGCGGATGATTGGCCGCCAGCGCGGGTGCCGCCGCGTTCCCGACGAGAGCGCTCACGGCCAGGATCACGAGGGGGACGATCAGCAGGGCCGGGGGCACCTGCTCTACCCGGTCGAGGGCGGGGCGGGGCCCAACCTGTCCCGGTCCCTTGGTCGCCTCCTCGCCCTCCTCGCCATTCTCGCCCACCTGTCCATCGTGGCGCGGTCCATGGCCCTTCCGGGGAAGGAACTGGTCCATGACGGCACCCGAGCAGACCTCGCCCGCCCTCGACGCCGGGCCCGACGGGGACCTCACGCCCCGAGAACGGCTCTCGGCCGTCATCGAGGAACGCCTCGACATCCCCATGGCAGTACTGGCGGTGGCATGGGCCGGCCTCGTGACCTACGAGCTCCTGGCCCCGACCGCCCAACTGGACGAGCTGCGGCTGATCGGCAACGTACTGTGGGCCGTCTTCCTGGCCGAGTTCCTGGTCAAGCTGGCCGTCTCCGGACGCCCGCTGCGCTTCCTGCGACGGCGGTGGCCGTCGCTGCTCTTCCTGGCCTTGCCAGCCCTGCGTACCGTCCGGGTCGTCCGTGCCCTCCGTGCCGTCCGGGTGCTGCCCGCGGCCCGGGTCGTGGGGTCGTCGTACCGGACCATCGGGACGGCCCGCACACTGCTCGGCGGGCGACTGACGTTCCTGGGCGTGACGACGGCGGCGGTCCTGATCGCCGGGGCCCAGCTGCTCTTCCTGCTCGAAGCCGGTGGGCGCGAAGCGGGGGCCAGCCTGGGCGAGACGTTGTGGTGGTCGGCCAACCTGGTGGTCAGCGGCAACTACCTGTTCGAGCCGGGGCGGGCCCTCGGCCGAGTGGTGGCCCTCCTCCTGAGCGCCTACTCGGTGGTCGTCTTCGCCTCGCTGGCCGCCGCCATCGGGGCCTTCTTCATCGAGCAGCGGGCCGAGCGGGCGGCCGACGAGGCTCAGTAGCCACGCCCGCCCGGGCCGCCGGTCAGGCGGACGTGCCGGTGGGGCCCGTGGCCCCCGAAGGTCCCGACGAGGACACCGGGTGGGTGGTGGCCTCGGACTCGGCCGTCCCGGTGGCCCCCGAGTTGGTCGAGGACGACTGGGCCATGCTGGCCCCCGACGAGCCCGTGGTGGCCTCGGGCGAGGCCGTGGTCCCGCTGGCGCCACCGTCCCCGCCCCCGGCGTCGCCGGTGGAGACGCTGGGCCCAGGCTGGGCCGCCGTAGGGCCACTGCCGGCCACGAGGACGGCCACGCCGCCCATTCCCGCCTCGGACTGGGCCCCACCCCCGCTCCCGCCCGTCCCGCCTCCGGAGACGGCCGTGGTGTCGTTGCCAGCGGCCCCGGTGGCGCCCGAACGGGAGCCCGCCAGGGCGTCGCCCCCGCTGTTGGCGAACGAACCGGCCGTGGCCTGGGCGTCGGTCGCTCCCGTGCGACCGGTCGCCCCCGAGGGCCCGGTGGTGGCTGGACCGGCCAGGCCGGCAGCCTCGGCCGTACCGAGCACAGCGGTATTGGTGGCCTCGACCGTCCCGGCGCCGCCCAGGGCCACAGCCACTCCCAAGATGGCGGTGTTGGTGGCTTTGGTGGTCGACCGGGCATCCCCGGTGGCTCCCGATGGACCGGAGGCACCAGAGGTGGCTGTGGGGGCCGATCCAGCCGACGAGCGGGCGTCTCCCGTGGCCCCGCTGTTGGTGGACGAGGCCTGGGCCGTGGACGAGCCCGTGCCCCCGGTCGAGGCCGTCGGCGCGACGTTCACCGTCGACCCCCCGCCGTCGCCACCCGTACCGGTGGCCGTGGCCACGCTGGCCCCGCCGGCGAGGGCCGACGAGACCGGGGCGGGCACGGCGGCGACGGCCACGAACAGGCCGACAGCCGGCCCACCGTCACCTGACGTTGCCGTCGCCGGCCCGCCGGGCCCTCCCGCGCCACCGGCCGAGACGCCGGTGGCGCCGTTCACGGCGTCCCCGCTCGCCCCCGAACGGGCCTGGCCCAGTCCGGCGGCCCCCGAGTTGGCCACCGAACCGGCCTCGGCCTCGGCCTCGGCGTCCCCGGTCCGGCCCGTGCGCCCCGACGGGCCCGAGGCGGCCGAGCCACCGGGCCCGGCCACGCTCCCGGCCACGGCGCTCCCGCCGATCCCGGAGTTCTCGGCCGTCACGGTCGAAGTGGCTCGGCCCGTGGTCCCACTCTGGCCGCTGTCACCGGAACGGGCCTGGCCTCCGGCCGTGGCCGACGACTGGGCGTCGCCCGTGTCCCCCGAGTTGGTGGCCGACGCCTGGGCCGAGGTGGCGCCCGAGGTGCCCGTCTCGGCCGAGGGCGTGACGGTCACGCCCGAAGGGCCGCCGTTGCCTCCGAAGGCCGAGGACGTGGCCACCGACGGGCCTCCCGAGACGGCATTGGCGACGGGCCCGGCGTTCACGGCCACCAGGCCGCTGGCCACCGGCCCGCCTGCCCCGGAAACGACCTGGCCGGGCCCGCCCGCCCCTCCGGTGCCGCCCGCCGAGGCGACGACGGTGTCGTTGACGGCGTCGCCGGTCGCCCCCGAACGGGCGTCGGCATCGGCCGTGGCCCCGGTGGAGGCCGTCGAGGACGCCTCGCCCTCAGCGGTGGCGTCGCCCGTGCGCCCGGTCGCCCCCGAGGCACCCGAGGTCGCCCCGCCGGCCCCGCCGGCCGAGGCCGAACCGAACAGGCCCGAGTTGTTGACGTTGACCCCGAGAGTCGCCGCCCCCGTCGAGCCGCTGCCGCCGCTGTTGCCGGAGGTGGCCGTGGGGTCGGACGAGGAGGACGACCAGGCGTCGCCCGTGTCACCCGAGTTGGTGGCCGAGGCCTGGGCCGAGGCGTCGCCCGACGAGCCCGTGGTGGCCGTGGGGGTGACCTCCACCGACGACGCCCCGCCGTGGCCTCCGCTGGTCCCGACGGTGGCCACCGAGGCCCCGCCGGCCACCGTGGAGGTGACGGCCGGTGAACCCACGACGGCCAAGGCGCCGGCCGCCGCCCCGCCCGGACCGCTGGTCGCCCCACCCGCCCCGCCCGCCCCGCCCGCCCCGCCCCCGGACACGACCAGCGTCTCGTTCACGGCGTCACCGGTGTCGCCCGAACGGGCGTCGGCCC
The DNA here is from genome assembly GCA_040754375.1 of Actinomycetota bacterium. Lineage (NCBI taxonomy): Bacteria > Bacillati > Actinomycetota > Actinomycetota bacterium. The sequence continues at coordinate 49,414 of JBFMCT010000021.1, read as the reverse complement.
CGGCGTGGGCACCGGTGTTGGCCACCGACGGGGCCTCGCTCACGGCGGTGGCGTCGCCCGTGTCCCCGGTCGGGCCTGAGGTCCCCGACGTGGCCCCGGCCCCACCCGCCCCACCCGCCCCGCCCACGGTGGCCGAACCGAAGATGGCCGAGTTGGTGACGTTGACCCCGAGAGTCGCCGCCCCCGTCGAGCCGCTGTCGCCGCTGTTGCCGGAGGTGGCCGTGGGGTCGGACGAGGAGGACGACCAGGCGTCGCCCGTGTCACCCGAGTTGGTGGCCGAGGCCTGGGCCGAGGCGTCGCCCGACGAGCCCGTGGTGGCCGTGGGGGTGACCTCCACCGACGACGCCCCGCCGTGGCCTCCGCTGGTCCCGACGGTGGCCACCGAGGCCCCGCCGGCCACCGTGGAGGTGACGGGACCGGTGCCCACGGCATTGGTGGCGGCCACGGCCGAGCCGCCGCCGGCGGCCGACGACGAGCCCGCCCCGCCCGCCCCGCCGGCCCCGCCCCCGGACACGACCAGCGTCTCGTTCACGGCGTCACCGGTGTCGCCCGAACGGGCGTCGGCCCCGGCGTGGGCACCGGTGTTGGCCACCGACGGGGCCTGGCCCACGGCGGTGGCGTCGCCCGTGTCCCCGGTCGAGCCCGACGCCCCCGACGCCGCCCCGGCCCCGCCGTCCCCGCCCGGTCCGGCCACCGAGGCCGAACCGAACAGGCCGGAGTTGCCGGCCGTGAGGGTCAGGGTGGCCGGCCCTGTGGCCCCGGTGCCCCCGGACATCCCCGAGGTGGCCTGGGGTGACGAGGACGAGCTCGAGGTGGCATTGCCGGTGTCGCCCGAGTTGGTGGACGATGCCTGGGCTGAAGCGGCCCCCGTGCCCCCGGTGGTGGCCGTGGGCGCCACCTGCACGCTCGACGACCCGCCGGTGCCGCCCGAGGTGTCGACGGTCGCGACCGATGCGCCGCCCTGGGTGGTGGCCGTCACCGGCCCGGAGCCGACGGCCGTCACGTTGTTGGCCGCCGCCCCGCCCGGCGCGGACGTGGCCGAGGCCTCGCCGCCCGCCCCGCCCGCCCCCCCGCTGGCGACGATCTGGGTCTGGTTGACGGCGTCACCGCTGGAACCGGTGCGGGCGTCGGCGATGGCGCTGGCCCCGGTGTTGGCCACCGACGTCGAGTTGCCCACGGCCGCCGCCGCCCCCGTGTCACCCGAGTTGCCCGAACCACCCGTGCCCACGCCTCCGCCTCCGCCGACGTTCGCCGACCCGCCGATGCCCGAGTTGGTGGCGGTGGGGGAGGAGGTGGCCGGCCCGGTGGCCCCCGTGTTGCCCGAGCTCCCGGTGGTGGCCACTGGGTGCGCGGAAGCCGACGATGAGGCGTCGCCCGTGTTGCCCGTGTTGGTGGCCGACGACTGGGCCGAGGCCGGGGCCGGGGAGCCCCCGCCCGAACTGGCGGTGGGCGACACGGTGACCGACACGTTGCCACCGTCGCCGCCGGAGGCGTCGGCTGTGGCCAGCGACGCCCCGCCTTGGGAAGTGGCGTTCACAGGCCCGGTGCCGACGGCCACCACGTTGTTGGAGGCCGAACCGCCCGGCCCGGCCTGGGCCGCGGCTAGGCCCCCTGAGCCCCCGGTGCCTCCGGCGGCTACGACGTCGGTCGAGTTGGACGCGGTGCCGCTGCCACCCCCACCTACGCCCGAACCGGCCGTGGGCGTGATGACCACGGTGGCGTCGCCCCCCTTGCCGCCCGAGGCGTCGGCGGTAGCCACCGAGGAGCCCCCGGTGGCGTTGGCCGTGACCGACGAACTGCCGACGGCGATCACCGAGTTGGAGGCGTTGCCACCCGCTCCGGTCGTGGCCACGGCCGTCCCACCGGCCCCGCCGTTGCCTCCGGTGGCGACCACGTTCACGGTGTTGGTGGCCGAACCCCCGCTGCCGGTCGTGGCCACCGACGTGGCGCTGGCCCCGGTGTTGGCTTCGCTGGTGGCGTTGCCCACGGCGGTCGCCGGGCCGGTGCTGCCCGAGTTGCCCGAGCTGCCCGAGACGGCCGGGCCGGTGCCGGTAGAAGAGTTCCCGCCGATCGAGGTGTTGGTCGCCGAGGGGGCGGTGAGGACCGGGCCGGTGCTGCCGGTTCCGCCCGAGCTACCCGAAGAAGCGGTGGGGGCCGTACCCGCGGCCGAGGTGGCCGAGCCGGTGTCGCCCGAGTTGGTGCCGCCAGAAGAAGCTGAGGAGCCGCCTGTGCCGCCGCTGGAGCCGCTGGACGCCGTGGGGGCGACGAGCACGTTGCTCGCCCCACCGTCGCCGCCGCTGGCCGAGCCGCCGCTCGAAGAAGGACCGCCGCCGGCGGTGTGGTTGGTGCCCGGCGCCTGGGTGGCAGCCGGGGAGCCGGTCAGGTTGGCGGTCTGGCCGCCGGCCGGGCCGGGCTCGATGGTGCCTTCGGAAGTGGTCACGCCGTTGGTGGTGGAACCGCCGATGGCAGTGCCGGTGACCACACCCGGGCCGATCCCGATGGTGAGGTTCTCGGCACTGCCTCCATTGCCTGCTCGACCTTCACCACCGATGGCTATCCCGTTGGCCTCTCGGCCCCGGATCCCGATCGTCTCGTTCTGAGCGTCGCCGCCAGGCCCGGCGTGGGCCTCGCCGTAGGCATCGCCACGGATGGCGACGGTGAGATTGGTGGCCTTGCGGTCGGCCGCGCTGCGGGCCACGCCGATGGCCGCGCCGCCGATGGCGATGGCGAGGTTGGAGGTCGCGCCACCGGGCACAGGGCCGGACTGGCCGTTGGCCGCGCAGCCCTTGCCGATGGCGATCACGAGGTGCGTGTAGACGCTGTTGGAGCCTTCGACCACCCGGCAGTTCTTCGTCCGCGTGAACGTGATGCCCGACGTGTTACCGGCCTCGGCGTCACCGGCCGCCTGGCCGTCACCGCCCGAGATGGTGGCTCCGGTCGAGGCGTTGGAAGCGGTCTGGGCGGCGGGTGTGGGCCCGGCCATGGAGACCGGACGGGTGCCCGGAGCGGACGAGCCAGCCGGGCCGGCGTCAGGGGCCGGGGGACCAGCTTCGGGCGCGGGGCCGGCGACCGCACCCGGCAGAGCCGGGCCGGCGAGCGGGCCGCCGGCGGGGCCGGGCGCGGCCAGCAGGGCCGGAGGTGCGGGGGCCGAGAGCGTGGGAGCGGCGGCGGCGTCGGGGGCCACCAGGGCCGTAGCGGCGAGGGCGGCCGGTGCGGGCGCCGGTGCCGCTTCCGCCGTCGGGGCGGGCGCGACCAGGGCGGGAGCGGCCTCGGCCGCCGGAGCGGTGACGGGCGAGGGCTCGGCGGCCGCCGGAGCGGCGACCGGGGCCGGCTCGGAGGCCAGCGTGGGCGGGGCCGGTGCAGGGCTGGGAGCGACCGTGGCCGGAGGCGCCAGGACGGCGGTGTCGGTGCTGGTGGCGACGGGTGCCGGGGCGGTCAGGGGGGCGGCCGTGTCGGCCCCGGCCTGGCCCCCGAACAGCACCACCAAGGCGGCCAGCGCCAGGAGCACGAGCGCGGCGAACCCCGCCCGGCGGGGGCACGAATCCTTCGCGGTCGCCTGATCGAGGGTCATTTGCGGAGGGAACGCCAGGCCCGGCCCGCCCACAGTGGCGGCCAGGTGGCTGAACTCGCTCTGGTTTACCACCGCAACCAGCCCTCGGCAAGGATTTCGAGGGCCGTCGAGATGGGGGCCTCGGCGCGTTGGTGCAGGTCAAGGCGGTGTTGGAAAAGCGTTGGGCGGATAGTGCCCGAGAATTCCTTGGCGGCGGTGTGGCAGCCTCGCCCCGTGGACGGCCCGGTGACGGTGGTGGCGTGGGCCCCGGGGCGGGTCAACCTGATCGGCGACCACACCGACTACACGGGCGGCCTCGCCTGCCCGATGGCTCTGCCCGTGGGCACGAGCGTCGAGCTCCGCCCCGGGGGCCACGTGCTCCGACTGTCCTCGGACGTCGACCCCCGGCCGGCCACCGTCGACCTCTCCCACGTCCGCCCCGGGCCCGGCATCGAACTGCCGCGCTCCTGGGCGGGGCCCGGCCTGGCCGCCCTCGAGCCTCCCTGGTCCCGGCTGGTGGCGGCCGTGGCCGTGGCGGTCGGGGCCACCGTGGGCGGGGCCGGCTCGGTCCGCACCGAGCTACCCGTGGGGGCCGGTCTTGCCTCCAGCGCGGCGTTCGAGGTCGCCCTCGCCCTCGCTCTCGTTCGTGCCACCGGCGCTCCATCAAACGACCGTCCCGAGGTGTTGGAGGGCGTCGAGTTGGCTCGCGCCTGCCAACGGGCCGAGCAGTGGGCCACGGGTGTGCCGTGCGGTCTGCTCGACCAGTTGACGGCCGTGGCCGCCGTCGAAGGCCACGTGTTGGTGATCGACTGCGCCCGCGGCGAGGTGCGCCCCGTGGCCCTGCCCGACGGAGCCGTCGTGGTGGTCGCTGGCCCGGCCGGCCAGCGCAGCCTGGCGGGCTCGGCCTATGCCGAGCGCCGCCGCCAGTGCGAGGCCGCCGAGGCCGTGATCGGGCCCCTGCGCCAGGCTTCGGTCGACGACCTGGCCGCGCTGACCGGGCTCGCGGGACCGGCCGCGGGCCAGGACGAGTGGGCGACCACAGGGCGCCGGGCCCGCCACGTGATCACCGAGAACGAGCGGGTGGCCCGTTTCGCCGAGGCCCTGGCTGCTGGGGACCTGGTCGCCGCCGGCCGGTTGATGAACGAGAGCCACGCCAGCCTGCGCGACGACTTCGAGGTGTCCACCCCCGCCCTCGACGCGCTGGTGCGCGAGCTGGCGAGCACCCCCGGCGTCTACGGGGCCCGGCTCACGGGCGCCGGCTTCGGAGGCTGCGCGGTGGCCCTGGCCGCCCCGGGTTCGCCCGTCCGGGGCCGGCGGTACGTCCCTGGAGGAGCCGCGACCGCTACCGTGATGCCGTCCCCGTAGGCGGTCGTAGCTCTATTAGGTGTCAGGGCCGTCTCAGGGTCGCTCAGGGTGATCCCCGATTGCCCAGCCGGGCAGCTGGCACCGACGATGGTTGATGGCTGGGGCAGTGTGCCCCCGGCCGGCATGAACACTCCCAAGGAGACGTGATGGCCCGCAAAGACAAGAGTGGCAAGGCCGGCGGACCGAAGCCCACGCCGGCCCCCGACATCGACGACCGGGCCAAGACCCGGCGCCGGGCCCTGATCCTGGCCATCGCTGCTCTGCCGGTGCTGGGCCTGTTCTACGGCACGCTGCTCTACTGGTCCAACCCGCGTACCGACGGCACCCAGCTGCGGATCGACCAGTTCATCACCCTCCTGCGCCAGGGCCGCATCGCCACGGCCACCATCTTGGAGACCGACGCCCGCATCATCGGCACCTACGACCGGGGCGACTACTGGCTGGCGGTCGGGAGCCGGGAGACCGTGTTCAGCCGCATGACCTCGGCCATGGAGGACGCCGGGGTGGCCTACAAGGTCCAGCAGCAGCCCCTCAAGAACCTCATCATGCCGGCGTCGATGATCCTGCCCGCCCTGATCATCCTCAACGGTCTGTTCATCGTCTTCTTGATAGTCAGACCGGGCCAAGGCGGACAGACGATGGGCTTCGGTAAATCGAAGGCAAAACGTGTGGCCGTCGGAGAGTCGAAGATCACGTTCTCGGACGTGGCCGGCGTCGACGAGGCCATCGAGGAACTGGCCGAGGTGCGCGACTACCTGGGCAGCCCGGACAAGTTCCTGGCCATGGGGGCCTCGGTCCCCAAGGGCATCCTGCTGACCGGCCCCCCGGGCTGTGGCAAGACGCTGCTGGCCCGGGCGCTGGCGGGCGAGGCCAACGTGCCGTTCTTCTCCATCTCCGGTTCGGACTTCGTCGAGATCTTCGTCGGCGTCGGCGCCGCCCGTATCCGCGACTTCTTCGCGGTGGCCAAAGAAGCGTCCCCCTGCATCGTGTTCATCGACGAGCTCGACGCCGTGGGCCGCAGCCGCACGGCCATGGCCGTGGGTGGCCAGGACGAGCGCGAGGCCACCCTGAACCAGCTCCTGGTGGAGATGGACGGCTTCGACCCCGGCAGCGGGGTCGTCGTGCTGGCCGCCACCAACCGCCCCGACATCTTGGACTCGGCCCTCCTGCGTCCCGGTCGCTTCGACCGCCGGGTGGGCGTCGACCGGGCCGACGTGCGAGGCCGTGAGGCCATCCTCAAGATCCACTCCCGGGGCAAGCCCATGGCCGAGGACGTCGACCTGTCGGCCGTGGCCAAGCGCACGGTTGGCTTCAGCGGCGCCGACCTGGCCAACGTGGTCAACGAAGCCGCCCTGCTGGCCGCCCGCCGGGGCCAGAACCAGATCACCTCGCGCCTTCTCATGGAGGCCATCGAGCGGGCCGTCGCCGGGCCCGAGAAGAAGAACCGCATCCTCTCGCCCCAGGACCGGTCCCGCATCGCCTACCACGAGTCGGGCCACGCCATCGTCTCGACCGCCCTGCCCGGCACCGACCGGGTGGGCAAGGTGTCGATCGTGGCTCGGGGCCATGCCGGGGGCTTCACGTGGATGGTGCCCGAGGGCGACCAGGTCACGGTGACCCGGGCCCAGTTGCTCGACCGTATCGCCGCCCTGCTGGGCGGCCGGGCGGCCGAACGGCTGGCCACCGGCGAGGTCTCCTCGGGGGCGACCGCCGACCTCGAGCACGCCGTCCAGTTGGCCCACAAGATGATCGCCGACTTCGGCATGTCCCAGAACCTGGGGCCCTACATCGTCAAGCCGTTCACCGACGGCTTCCAGGGCCAGATCGGCGTGGGCTACTCCGAGCGCATCGCGGCCGAGATCGACGAGGAGATCCAGGCCATCCTCCACCGGGCCGAGGAGCGGGCCATGGCCGCCCTGGTGGCCAACAAGGCCGCCTTCGAACGGCTGGCCCAGACGCTCATCGAGGCCGAGACCCTCGAAGACGACGCCCTCGACCAACTGCTGATGACCGTGACCGAGGCGGGAGAGATGGACACCGCCGTCGCCCACGCCTGATCAGGCTCTACGCGAGAACGTGCCGGCCCCGGGGCTCCGGGGCCGGCACGTTCCGCGTCCGTCGTGGGGTCAGGACACGCCGTCGTCGCGCCTGCGGCTCTCGTCGGCCAGGCGGCGGACGTTCTCAGCCTGCTCCTCGATCGTCCCCTCGGGTTCGGTCGTCAGGCTGTCTTTCACGGGCCGCTTCCAGCCCTCCATCTCCGGGCCGCCCGGCATGATCCCGCCCTGGGTCATGGTCGGGCCACCGGGCCCGCTCACGTACTCGCCGCTCTTGGGCACCACGCCCTTGTGCTCAGGGGTCTGCTCGTCGGTCATCGTGCCTCCTTGGCTGTAAGGCTCGCTGACCTCCTACCCCAAAGGGCCGCGCCCCTACCCCGGTCTACCCCCGGCCACCCCGTCCCGGCACAGCCCTAGCGAAACCCGCGCGGGAAACGTGGGCGAAACGCCCACGTTTCCCGCGCAGGTTTCGCGGGGTCCGGGCCCCGGTGCGGCCCTTACCGCGAGCCGAGGGTGACCTGGGCGGAGAGGCGCTGTCGGCCCCGTACCCACGAGATGTCGACCGTGTCCCCCGGGCTGCGGCTTGTCAGGGCGGCCGACACGTCCTCGGCGGCCGTGACGGTCGTCCCGCCGATCGAGGTGATCACGTCGCCCACCCGCAAGCCAGCAGCCTCGGCGGCCGTCCCCGGGAAGACCTGGGCGATGTAGGCCCCCGAGGTCTGGGTCAGGCCCAAGGCGGCGGCTGACGCCGCGTCGATCGTCTGGCTGGAGATGCCTAGGTAGGCCTGCGACGACGACGCCTGGCCCTGCGGGCCGGTCGCGCCCGGCCCGCCCCGCAGCCGTTCGAGGATGGGCTTGGCCGTGTCGATGGCGATGGCGAACCCGATGTTCTGGGCGTCGCCGGCCACCGCCGTGTTGATGCCCACGACCTGGCCGGCGGCGTTCACCAGGGGCCCGCCCGAGTTGCCGGGGTTGATGGCCGCGTCGGTCTGGATCAGGCCCGTCAGGCGGTCGCTGGAGTCCGAGATCGAACGGTTCAGGGCCGAGACGATCCCCTGGGTGACGGTCAGGCCGCCCTGGAGGTCGAGGGCGTTGCCGATGGCGATGACGCCGTCGCCCACCTTGAGGGCCGACGAACTGCCCAGCTCGACTGTCTCCAGCCCGCTGGCGTTGCGGATCTTGAGCAGGGCGAGGTCCTCCCCGCTGTTGGCGCCCACGAGGTCGGCGGGGCGGAAGTTCTGCTCGCCGGCCAGGCGCACTTCGATGGTGGTGGCGCCCTGGACGACGTGGGCGTTGGTGAGCACCTCGCCGTCAGGGGTCAGGACCACGCCCGTCCCCGCACCCTGGGTCGGGAAGAACCGGCCCTGGCGCACGGCCTGGGTGCGGATGGACACCACACCGGGCTCGACCTTGGCCAGGATCCCCTGGATGTCCTGGGGCGTGGCGATGACGCTGGAGTTGGCCCCGCCCACAGCCGCCGTGTTGGTCGTACGGGCCGAAGTGCCGTCCGAGCCGCTGTCGGAGCGGACCGCGGAGACGATGCCCCCCGAGATGGCCCCCCCGACGAGGGCAGCGGCCACCATCAGAGCGGTGCCGCGACCGGCCCGGCGGGACGGGGCCGGGGCCGGGGGAGGCGGCGGGAGCTGAGTGGACGTCGCGGTGCCCCACTGGGGCGGCCCCGGGGGAAGGCTGGTCTGGCCTGGGAGGGGATCGAGGAAGATCGGTCGCGTCGGGTCTCCGGCGGGGCCGGCCGGCGAGGCCGGCGAACCAAGATCTGTGACTTCGGTCTGCATGTCCTCAGTCAACGCCGGCCCCCTGAGAGCTTGCTGTGAGCCCTTCCCAGGCTAGCTGTGAAGTGACGGGGGAGGCCCCCGCAGGGGCCTCCCCCACTAGATCGGTGTCAGGCGAGCTGGCCGCGCACAGCCCCGCCCGGGAACGGCGTGTTGTGCACGTTCACGTAGTAGGCGCCCGGGTTGTGGGCGATGTTGGCCGCCAGCTCGGGGTCGACGTCGCGGACGCAGCCGGCCGAGACCCCGGCCCGGTTGGGGGCCTTGAGGTGGACGACGACCGGGCCGGCCACCGTCGGGCCGCCGACGTGGATGTGGGCTGCGGTCGCCGTCTCGATCCCCGAGACCACGATCACGTAGCAGACGAGGCCCAGGTCGGGCACGGTGACGACCTCGGCCCAGCCCGAGCCGTCGGGGTCACCTGGTCCGGGTACCTCGGCGGCCCCGGTGAGGGTGGCGTAGGACACCGAGACGGTGCCGGTGTCGGCGTGGGCGGGCAGGGCACTTCCGAATACGGACACGAGACCCACGAGAGCGAACATGGCTAGACGGCGCAAGGTAGGTACCTCCAAGTTGGGAACCCGGGAACCGGGCCCCGCGCCCGGCCGGTGAGAAGTCTACGGGGCAACCGGTTCGGAGGGATTGCTCCGGGGTAGGTCCGGGGGGTCAGAGACTTCCAGGAGGTCACACCATGCCCGACGTGATTGAGATCCTGACCGGCGACCACCGCCAGGTGGAGCGGTTGTTCGAGCAGTTCCGAGCCTCGGGGGACGCGGCCGTGGCCCTGGAGATCTGTGACGAGCTGACCGTGCACGCCATGATCGAAGAGGAGCTCGTATACCCCGTGGCCTCGGCCAAGGGCGGCTACCAGGGCCTGGTCCAAGAGGCCCGTGAGGAACACGACGAGGCCAAGGGGCTCGTGGCCCAGATCGAGTCGGGCGTGACCGGTGGCAAAGACGTGAGCGACCTGGTCCACCAGCTCGAGGAGTCGGTCCGCCACCACGTCGAGGAGGAAGAGAGCGAGCTGTTCCCCAAGATGAACGACGCCGTCCCCGGCATCGTCGAGCAGATGGGCGAGGAGGTCGTCCAGCGTCGCCAGGTCCTGCGCGACCAGGTGGCCCAGGCCCGCGAGACCGGCATGCCGTCGACGGTGGTGGCCGCCAAGGCGGGCGCCGACGCCTTCACGGCGCGCTGAACCAGCGCCGAGAGGCCTCCCGGCCTACGGGCGCTGGGCCCGCATGGCGGCCACGGCCGCCCCGAGGGCGTCGGCGTCGAGGATGTCGGCCATGACGCCGACCTGCTCCTCCCAGACGTCGTCGGGCACGGTCGCCCGCACTGCCTCTTCCAGAACGTGGTACACGTCGAGGCCCAACTGGGCCTCCGTCAGGGCACCTGCGTAGGCCGGGTCCCCGACCACCACTGTCTCGGCTGCGATCTCGGCGGCCTCCGGGTCGGGGGCACCGAGCAGCACCAAGAGCTCAGCGGGGCCGTGGGACTTGGCCAGCCGGGAGATCGCCTCCTGGCTCTGCAGGTCCATGGCGCCTGACGCCGTTCAGACGAAGCACTCGGTGGCGACGAACGCCACCTCGCCCCCGGCGGCAGCCACGCAGGCGGCGATGGCGGGACCGGAGATCCCGTCCCGCTCGCCCAGGGCGATCACCTTCTTACCGGCGAACAATGGGAATCACCTCCCCCCTGCGGTGGCGGTGCCGGCCAGGTCTTCCAGCGTACGGTCGACCCAGTCGCGCAGTTCGGCGGCGGTGACGTCGGCCCCGTCGAGGCGGCCGACCTCCTCGCCGTCTCGGAACATCAAGAACGCGGGCAGCCCCATCACCTTGTACTGCATGCACAGGCGCCGGTTCTTGGGGGCCTCCAGCTTGACGACCTTGAGGTCTGCAGCCCGGTCCTCGGCCAGGCGCTCGACGTCGGGCATCATGGCCAGGCAGGGCATGCACTGGGGGCCCCAGACGTCGACGAGGGTCACGCCCTCGGCCACGACCTCGTCGAAGTTCTCCTTCGTCACTTCCAGCACCTTCACACCCTCCGGGGGTTGCGCTCGAGCAGGACGCTCATGCCGTCGGAGAGCTGGCACAGGCGCCCCAGGAACAGGCTCCCCTTGGCCAGCAGCATCACCCTACCGGCGTCGCCGGAGGTAAGCCGCTCTACGGCGTGGGGCAGGTAACAGAGGGCCGATGCCAGGTGGCCCTGGGTCGGGGCGTAGCCAGGCATACCCCGGGTGGCCACGAACTCGGCGATGCCGTCACGGCCGATGTCACCCCGGCGGGCGGCCAGGGCGGCGATGGTCTTGTAGTTGCGTTCGGGGACGTTGCCCGACCCCTGGGGCTCGGTCACCTCGGGGTTGTGCAACTCGGTGGCGAAGTCGTCGACATCGGTGGTCGACATGCCCAGCCGGGACAGGGGTTCGAGGGCCAGGGCCTCCATGATCTGGGGGGCGGAGCCGCCGGCCCCCACCCGGTGGCGGCCCACCGAGTCGAGGCGCACGAGCGGGGAGCGCCCGTCGTCGCGCTGGACGATGGCGGCCGCCCCGCCCAGCACGTCCTCCAGGACGGGCATGTCGTGGCTGAGGTGGCCCTGGAACTTCATGCCCAGCTTGGCCAGCGAACCGCCGGCGACCACCGCCACCCGGTCGAACACCCCGGCCGTCACCAGGCTCGAGGCCGTGACCAGGGCGGGGATGGCGGCCGCGCAGAAGTTCTTGATGTCGGCGCCCGAGGCCTCGCTGAGCCCGCAGTAACCGGCCACCGCCTTGGCGAAGTTGCCCCCGCCCCGCTGGTAGCGGTCGCCGATGGCCTCCTCGCCACAGCCGATGACGTAGTCGATCGACGCCGGGTCGATGCCCTGGCGGTCGAGCAGGTGGAGCAGGGCCAGGCTGGCCGTGACCTTGGACGAGAGGTTCTCCAGCAGGACGTGGGCGGCCAGGGACTGGTCGTCGGCCTGCCCGCAGCGGATCGCGCCCCCCATCTCGGTCCCGTTGACATAGAGAGGCAGCGCCCCGGGCTCGGCCACCGCCGCCCCGACGTCGCCGGTGGCCTTGTCGATGCGTTCCAGCGAAAGGTGCTTGGCCAGGGGGTGGGCCGCCAGGGCGGCCGCCGCCCGCCCGGCCAGCTCCGGCCCCAGGGTGACCAGCTCGAACTCGTCGGCCGCGGCCAGCAGCCCCAGGAACTCCACCTCGGGCACGATCTCGCCGTAGGGGGCCAGGCGTTGGCCTCCGGTCGCTCCGGTCCACGGGCGCTCGGGCAGGTCACGAGGATGGACGGCCCCCAGGTAGGCCCGGTGAGCCGGGTAGGCCACGGCCTCGTCGAACGAGCGCAGGGAGGCCAGGAACTTCTCCTCCACGGCCTTGTTCTTGGGCAGCTCCCGGGACGGCTTCGACCCGTGGCGGGCCATGGACGGCACGTGGGCCAGGACCTGGCCGGCGGCAGTGACCACCGCAGCGGGCGAGGTCAGTTGGTTCATCGCCCCCAAGTATGGGCCCAGCCGCCACTAGTCACTGGATGCATATAGATGTGAAACACATCTGTTTTGGTCCCGATCAGGGGGGTAGGGACCGCGTCTGACGGTGGAACCCACACAAGGAGCACCTCATGGCACCAGACACAGCACCTCCGAACGACCCCGACCGCCTCATCCCTCCCTACGACGACCGCAGCCGAGGCACGGGCAGCAGCCAGAGCAGCCGTGACCTCAGGGAGACGGTCGAGCGCCAGCTGGCCGAGACCGATGGCCCGGGCCGGCCCGGGGCCACCTCCTCGCCAGCCGACGAGCGCCCGGTGGGGGCCGGCGAGGTCTCCCATGGTTCCCGGGGGGCGGGCCAGGCCACCGCCACCGACCCCTACGCCACCTCCGCCCAGGGCGTGGGCCAGAGCATGACCCGTAGGGGCGAGGACGTGAAGAAGCAGGAAGGCAGCGAGCCCGGGCGCACCGACGAGGGCACCAAAGGCCAGAGCCAGCGCCCCCACGGCACGTCCGACGAGCGGGACTCGACCGGTGTCGACCCCCGTCCCAAGGCCGACCCCCAGATGCCCAACACGTTCACGGGCGACCAGGGCGGCTGACGCCCCACCCACGGCGGCACCCCGGCGCGCGGCTCAGCGGGCCAGGAAGTGGAAGCCCGTCCAGAACCAGAGGGCGAAGGCCGCGGCCCGGCCGGCCCGGTGGCGTTGGATGCGGGTGAACACGGCGTCCGACGTGGCCAGCCCGGCCCGGCCTCGCCGGGCTGCCAGTTCGAGGGCCAGCCCGGCCACGAGCACCGAGCAGTAGCCGGCGACGAACAGCCAGCGGGTGCTCACGCCCGTGCCCGGTTCTCGGCTTCGGTCGCCTCCCGGGCGATCAGGCTGAGGCGCCAGCCCCACGCCACCCAGGCCAGGGCGGCCACGGCCCGGGGCCCAGGATGGGCCAGCACCGGGTCGGCCAGCTTGCTGAAGGTGGGGAACTCGTAGTTGTCGCCCAGCCGCAGGGCCGCCACCTCCCACCCGCAGAAGGCGGCCGCCAGCCCGGCCCACAGCGCCATCTGGGCGCCGGTGGCAGCGGGCGGGCACGGGTCGCCCCTGGCCGGGAGGAACCACGACGCCCCCAAGGCCACACCGGCGCCGGTCACGAGCAGGGCGGCGGGGGCGGTAAGGCTCTCGGTGGAGCTCAGGGCGATGGCGAACAGCACGGCCGTCACCGCCAGGCCTGACGAGACGATCGCCCGGGCCCGGGCGGCTGACACCGAAGCTGGGTTGGGCTGGTCCATCGGGCAGGGGCCTCCATCGTGGGGGGTGCCTTCGGTCCTGGGGCTCGGGGCCCGACAGTAGTCGGCCCGCGGAGCCAGACCTGCGCCCGGGGCGCCCAGGTGCCAGGCTCAGGGCGTGGCGAGCGAAACCGCAGCGGCTGGGCGGGCCGGGCCCGGTCACGACTGGGGCCTGTCGGCCCACGAGGTGGCTGAGCGCAAGGCCCAGGGCCTGGCCAACGTCGTCACCGACGACACCCGCCGCACGTTCGCCGACATCGTCCGGGCCAACGTGCTCACCCGGTTCAACGCCATCTTGGGCACCCTGCTGCTGATCGTGCTGGCCACCGGTGAGTACCGCGACGCCCTGTTCGGCATCGTCCTGGTCATCAACGCCCTGGTCGGCATCGTGCAGGAGACGAGGGCCAAGGTCACCCTCGACCGCCTGGCCGTGGTCAGCGCCCCCCGGGCCCGGGTCGTGCGCGAGGGCCGGGTGACCGAGACGGCCGTGGAGGACGTCGTTCTCGACGACGTGGTCGAGGTCTCGACGGGAGACGTGGTCGTGGTCGACGGTCAGGTGCTGGCCTCGAGCAACCTGGAGGTCGACGAGTCCCTGCTCACGGGCGAGAGCGACCCCGTGCGCAAGCGGCCGGGCGACCGGGTGCTGTCGGGCAGCTTCGTGGTGGCGGGCACGGCCCGGTTCGTCGCCACCGCGGTGGGCGACGCCGCCTTCGCCCGCCAGCTGGCCCGCGAGGCCAAGCGCTTCGCCACCGTTCGCAGCGAGCTGCGGGAGGGGACCGACCTCATCCTGCGGGCCGCCACCAAGGTGATCGTGCCTGTGGGCGCCCTGCTGGTGGTCAGCCAGCTCCGCAGCGCCAACTCGGTCGGCGAGGCGCTGAGGGGATCGGTGGCGGGCGTGGGCGCCATCATCCCCGAGGGGCTGGTCCTGCTGACCAGCGTGGCCTTCGCCGTGGGTGTCGTCCGCCTGGGCCGGCGCCAGGCCCTCGTGCAGGAACTGGCGGCCGTCGAGGTGCTGGCCCGGGTCGACGTGGTGTGCGTCGACAAGACGGGCACGCTCACCGAGCGCAGCCTGCGGGTCAAGTCGGTCGAGGTCGTGGGGGTGCGGGCCGAGGCCGACGGTGGTCCGCCCCGGGCGGCCGTCGAGGCCGAGGTACTGGGCGCCCTGGGCGCGCTGGCGGCTGCCGAGGAGCGCCCCAACCCGACCCTGCGGGCCATCGCCGACGTGGGCCGCGACCCCCACTGGACGGTCTCGCACACCGTGGCCTTCTCGTCGGCCCGCAAGTGGAGCGGCGTCACCTTCGCGGGGCGAGGCTCGTGGGTGCTGGGTGCTCCCGACGTGCTGCTGGCCGGGGACCATCCCCTCTATCCCCGGGTCGAGGAACTGGCCGCCGGCGGCGCCCGGGTCGTGCTCTTGGGCCGGACCTCCGAGCGCCTCCAGGACAAGTTGCCGCCGATGGTGGCCCCGGCCGCATTCGTATGCCTGGAGGAGATGGTCCGGGCCGACGCGGCCGCCACCCTGGCCTACTTCCAGCAGCAGGGGGTGGCCGTGAAGGTCATCTCCGGGGACCATCCCTCGGCCGTGGGGGCCGTGGCCCGCCACCTGGGCCTCCCGGGGGCGACCGCCCCGGTCGACGGGCGGTCGCTGCCCGAGGACGTCGACGAGCTGGCCGAGGTCATGGAGGCGTCGTCGGTGTTCGGCCGCGTCCAGCCCCACCAGAAGCGGGCCATGGTGCGCGCCCTGCAGCGGCGGGGCCATGTGGTGGCCATGACCGGTGACGGCGTGAACGACGTGCTGGCCCTCAAGGACGCCGACATGGGCGTGGCCATGGGCTCGGGGAGCGACGCCTCTCGGGGTGTGGCCCAGCTCGTGCTGCTCGACGACCGCTTCGCGTCGCTGCCCTCGGTGGTGGCCGAAGGGCGGCGCGTGCTGGCCAACATCGAACGGGTGGCCAGCCTGTTCGTCACCAAGTCGGTCTACGCCGCCCTGCTGGCCGTGGCCGTCGGGTTCACCCAGTTGCCCTTCCCGTTCTTCCCCCGCCACCTCACGATCATCTCCAGCCTCACGATCGGCATCCCCGCCTTCTTCCTGGCCCTGGCCC
This sequence comes from Actinomycetota bacterium, assembly GCA_040754375.1. Taxonomy (NCBI): domain Bacteria; kingdom Bacillati; phylum Actinomycetota; species Actinomycetota bacterium. Next base: position 33,806 of record JBFMCT010000021.1, on the reverse strand, counting down.
CCAACGCCCGCCGCGCCCGGCCCGGGTTCGTGGGCCGGGTGGCCCGCTTCGCCGTCCCCGCGGGCACGGTGGCGGCCGCGGCCACCTTCGTGGGCTACGCCATCGCCGGCCAGGAGCCGGGCATCACCCTGGTCGAGGAGCGCACGACGGCGGTGATCGTCCTGTTCCTGGTGGCCATGTGGGTCCTGGCCATCCTGGCCCGGCCCCTGAACGCCGGCCGGCGGGCGCTCGTGGGCGCCATGGCAGCCGCCTTCGTCGTCACCCTGGCCGTCCCCGGCGTCAGGGAGTTCTTCGACCTCCGCCTCCCGCCCCCGGTCGTCACCTTCGCGGCCATCGGGATCGCGGCCGTGGCCGTGGCCCTGATGGAGATCAGCTGGCAGGTGGTCGAGTGGTGGCGTGCCCGGTCAGCCGCCGGCCAGCGAACCGCCGCATCCGGCTGACCCCCGGTGGGCTTGGGGGGGGTCAGCGGCTGAGGGCCTCGGCGGCCTCGGCGGCCCGTTCCAGGTTGCCGGCCGACTCGGCCAGCAGGCCGTTGAGGGCGTCGGCCCCGGGGCCGATGATCGTGCAGTGGCCCTCGATGGCCTTCACGCCGTCGGCGATCTTGGCCAGGGTGTCGCCCGTGCGCCGCAACTGGGCGGTCAGGCGGCGCAGGAAGTAGGCGAGCACGGCCACCAGCAGGGCGATCTCGACCACCGTCAGCACGACCCGCAGCGTCATGGCCGGCCCACCCCGGCGGCGGCCGACGACAGCACGTCGGCGTGGCGCTGGGTCTCGGCCTTGAGCTCGCCGGCCAGGGCCAGGGTGTCGTTGAGCATCCACGTGGTGGCCGTCTGGGTGGCCAGCGCCCCGGCCTCGGCCCACGCCTCCTCGACCCCCTCCTCGATGTCCTTGACGACCACCGAGAGGAACCCGAGCAGCAGGATCACGGCCGACACGACCACGACCCCCAGCCCCAGCGTTATCCACCACATGGTCTGGTGGTCGGACGAAACGTCAGCGAGCAAGACGGCCTCCTATTCCTCTCCGACCAGGGCCTTGCGGGCCGCGACGGCGTGGTTGACGATGCCGCCGAGGGACTCGTTGACCTTGCCGACGGCGGGAACGGCCGCCGTGGTTCCCTTGATCTCGGCGATCTCGGTGACGATGTCGGACACCTGGCTGTTGATCCGGGAAGCGAGCGAGAGGATCCACCCGACCAGGACCACGACCAGCACGATGACGACTGAAGCAACCGCATAGCCGGCGTACCAGCCGTTGAGGTTCACGGTCGTTCGACCCCCCTATGGTGCGAAGACGGCTCGGTCGACAGCATCGCTCTCCCCGCTACTGGCGCGCCACAGTTCGCCGGATTTTCTCTAAATGCGCCCGTCATAGAGTGATGGGTGCCTAGGTTGAACCCCTCAGCTACTTGCAGAGGATCGCTACTGACACGGCCCGCGAAACCGGTCAGAGTGGGACCTACCAGCGAAAAGAGCGGGGGTTGTCCGCGTCGTCGGCGCGGCCTCGGCTCACGCACGCTCAAGGGGGGACCCGGCTCGTGGCTCCAGCGAAGGCAGCAGCGGAACCAGTCATCCACATCCTCTGGATCAATGCGGGGCTGAGTTGTGACGGTGATTCCGTCGCCCTCACCGCCGCCACCCAGCCGAGCATCGAGGAGATCGCGCTCCAGGCGCTCCCCGGCCTACCGAAGATAGCCGTGCACTGGCCGCTCATCGACTACGAATGCGGCCCGGTCGGCGGGGCCGACGACTTCATCGAGTGGTTCTTCAAGGCCGAGCGTGGCGAGCTGGAGCCCTTCGTCCTGGTGGTCGAAGGCTCGATCGCGAACGAGTCCATCAAGAGCGAGGGCTACTGGACGGGGTTCGGCAACAACCCGGCCACCGACCAGCCCATGACCCTCTCGGAGTGGCTCGACCGCTTGGCCCCCAAGGCCACCGCCATGCTGGCCGTGGGCACGTGCGCGACCTACGGCGGCATCCACGCCATGGCCGGCAACCCCACCGGGGCCATGGGCCTGGCCGACTACCTGGGCTGGAACTGGAAGTCCAAGGCGGGCATCCCCATCGTCAACGTCCCCGGCTGCCCGATCCACCCCGACAACCTGTCCGAGACGATCCTCTACCTGCTTTACATGGCCACCGGCCAGGCCCCCATGATCCCCCTCGACGACGCCCTGCGGCCCACCTGGCTGTTCGGCCAGACGGTGCACGAGGGTTGCGACCGGGCCGGTTATTACGAGCAGGGCGACTTCGCCACCGAGTACGGCTCGCCCAAGTGCATAGTCAAGCTGGGCTGCTGGGGCCCGGTGGTCAAGTGCAACGTGCCCAAACGAGGGTGGATCAACGGCGTGGGTGGCTGCCCCAACGTGGGCGGCATCTGCATCGGCTGCACCATGCCCGGCTTCCCCGACAAGTTCATGCCGTTCATGGACGAGCCCCCGGGCGGCAAGGTCTCGACGGCCGCCTCCGGGCTGTACGGGTCGGTCATCCGCGGCTTGCGGGAGATCACGGCCAAGACGGTCGACACCGAGCCCAAGTGGCGCACCAAGGGCCAGCGCCTCCTCACCGGCTACAAGGCCGACTGGCGCTAGTCCGCCGGCTCACTGCTAGCCGCCGCACCAACTCATCCAGCACGCACCAATTCGAAGGGGGAGCAGTTTCGTGGCAACGAGGACAGCGAGGTCGAGCCGGACCGGGACCAACAGCGACGTCGTGGAGATGGCGTGGGACCCGATCACCCGGATCGTGGGCAGCCTGGGCATCTACACCAAGATCAACTTCGGCACCGGCCGGGTCGAGGAGTGCCACTCCACTTCTTCGATCTTCCGGGGCTACAGCATCTTCATGAAGGGCAAGGACCCGCGCGACGCCCACTTCATCACCAGCCGGATCTGCGGCATCTGCGGGGACAACCACTGCACGTGCTCGGTCTACGCCCAGCAGATGGCCTACGGCGTGCGCCCGCCCCACCTGGGCGAGCAGATCGTCAACCTCGGTGAGGCGGCCGAGTACATGTTCGACCACAACATCTTCCAGGAGAACCTGGTGGGGGTCGACTTCTGCGAGAAGATGATCGCCGAGACCAACCCCGGGGTGCTCGACCTGGCCGAGCAGACCGAGGCCCCCCACGCGGCCGACCACGGCTACGCCACCATCGCCGACATCATGCGGTCGCTAAACCCGTTCTCGGGCGAGTTCTACCGCGAGGCCCTCCAGGTCAGCCGTTACACCCGGGAGATGTTCTGCCTGATGGAGGGGCGCCACGTCCACCCCTCCACGCTGTACCCGGGCGGGGTGGGCACGACGGCCACCATCCAGCTCTTCACCGACTACTACGCCCGGCTCATGCGCTACGTGGAGTTCATGAAGAAGGTCGTGCCCCTCCACGACGACCTCTTCGACTTCATCTACGAGGCCATGCCCGGCTACGAGGAGGTCGGCCGCCGGCGCATCCTGCTCAACTGCTGGGGCGCCTTCCAGGACCCCGAGGTGTGCAACTTCAACTACCGCGACATGACCGAGTGGGGCCGAGCCATGGGCGTCACCCCGGGCATCGTCGTCGACGGCAAGCTGGTCACCAACGACCTCGTGCAGATCAACCTCGGCATCCGCATCCTGCTCGGCCACTCGTTCTACGAGGACTGGGAGGACCAGCCGATGTTCGTCGACCGCGACCCCCTGGGCAACCCGGTCGACCGCCGCCACCCGTGGAACCAGCACACCATCCCCCAGCCCCAAAAGCGCGACTTCGACGGCAACTACTCGTGGGTCATGTCGCCCCGCTGGTTCGACGGCAAGGACCACCTCGCCCTCGACACCGGCGGCGGCCCCATCGCCCGCCTGTGGTCCACCGCCCTGTCGGGCCTGGTCAACACCGAACACCTCAAGGCGACGGGCAAGAGCGTGCAGATCCACCTGCCCCGCACCGCCCTCAAGCCCGAGGCCAACTTCGAGTGGAAGACGCCCAAGTGGTCCAACGCCATCGAGCGCGACCGGGCCCGGACCTACTTCCAGGCCTACGCGGCGGCCGCCGCCCTGGACTTCATCGAGGACGCCCTCAAGGAGGTCAAGGCGGGCCGCACCAAGACGTGGGAGCCGTTCACCGTGCCCGACGAGGCCATCGGCTGCGGGTTCACCGAGGCTGTGCGGGGGGTGCTCAGCCACCACATGGTCATCCGGGGCGGCAAGATCGCCAACTACCACCCCTACCCGCCCACGCCCTGGAACGCCAACCCCCGGGACGTCTACGGCACCCCCGGTCCCTACGAGGACGCCGTCCAGAACACTCCCATCTTCGAGGAGAACGACCGGGAGAACTTCAAGGGCATCGACATCATGCGGGCCGTCCGTAGCTTCGACCCGTGCCTGCCCTGCGGGGTGCACATGTACCTGGGCAAGGGCAAGGTGCTGCGCAAGCTCCACAGCCCGACCCAGGTCAACACCGGGGAGTGAGCTCCAACCTACGCGCCACCGGTGACCGGATCGAGGAGCTCGTATCTCAGCTCCGTGGCACCCTCGACCCGGTCACCTGGCGCCTCGTGGAAGAGGCGCTCGCCCTGGTCACCGATCTCTACGGGGCCGGGCTGGCGGCCGCCGTGCGCACCCTCAAGAGCGACGGGGTGGCCGGCCCGGTCCTGCTCGACCGGCTGGTCGAGGACGAACTGGTGGCCAGCCTGCTCGTGCTCCATGGCCTTCACCCGCGCGACCTGTCCGAGCGGGTGGAGGGGGCGTTGCTGAGCGTGCGCCCCTATCTGGGCTCCCACGGCGGCGACGTGGAGGTGATCGAGCTCGACGAGGACGCGGGCGTGCTGCGCCTTCGCCTGCTCGGCAGTTGTGACGGGTGCCCCGGGTCGACGGCCACGCTGCGCCACTCGGTCGAGCAGGCGGTGGCCGAGGCCGCCCCCGAGATCGTGACCATCGAGGTCGAGGGCCTGGAGGAACCGGAGCCGCCGCCCGTGCCCGACCAGCCGGTGGCCATCGGGCGCAAGCCCGTCGCAGTCACATGAGCCCCCCGGGCTCCTCCGGACCGGGCCCGCTCGACATACTCGAGCGGTTCCGCAAGCCGCGTCCCCGGCCCGGGGAGCAGTGCGAGATGTGCGCCACCGAGATCGGCACCGAGCACAGCCACGTCGTCAACCTCGAGTCACGCGGCCTCATGTGCGCCTGCCGGCCCTGCTACCTCCTGTTCCTGCCCGGGGGTGCGGCCGGGGGACGGTACAAGTCGGTGCCCGACCGGTGCGTCGAGCTACCAGAGGCGACCCTCACCCGGGGCGACTGGGAGAGCCTGCAGGTGCCGGTGGGCATCGCCTTCTTCTTCTTCTCGTCGACCACCGGGGAGGTCCACTGCTTCTACCCCGGCCCCGCCGGGGCCACCGAGTCGCTGCTGCCCCTCGACATGTGGGAGCGGCTGAGGGCGGCCGAGCCCCTGGTGGCCTCCATCGAGGCCGACGTCGAGGCCCTGCTCGTGCGGGCCGAGCGCGAGGGCGACCCGGCCAGTTACATCGTGCCCATCGACGCCTGCTACGAGCTCGTCGGTTACCTGCGCATGTACTGGAAGGGCTTCGACGGCGGCGGCGAAGCTCACCAGGCCATCGATGACTTCTTCGCCGGGGTGGTCGCCAAGGCATCCTCGCCGGTACGCCACGGCGCCCCCCCATGGGCCCCCCCGAACGGCAGTCTGTGACCGAGCTGGGGTTCGAGGTGCTGGGGGCGGAACCCGACCGCTACGCGGCCTCACCGCTGCTCGTGCTGCGGCTGAGGGTCACCGAGCCCACGGCCACCCCCGTGCACACCATGGCTCTGCGCTGCCAGTTGCGCATCGAGCCCCAGAAGCGGCGTTACACGGCCGCCGAGGAGGAGCGCCTGCTCGCTCTGTTCGGTGAGACCCCGCGCTGGGGTGACACCCTGCGCCCCTTCCTGTGGGCCCACGCCAGCGCCATGGTGGCCGGCTTCACGGGCGAGACCGAGATCGAGCTTCCGATCGCCTGCAGCTACGACTTCGAGGTGGCCGGGGCCAAGTACATGCACTCGCTCGAAGGGGGAGAGATCCCCCTGGTGCTGCTGTTCAGCGGCACGGTCTTCTCCCAGGCCGACGAGGGGGGCCTGCAGGTGAGCCCCGTGCCGTGGCACGCGGAGTGCGACTTCCGCCTCCCGGTGGCCACCTGGCGCGACACGATGGACCTCTACTTCCCCAACCAGGGATGGCTGCGGGTGCCCCGCCAAACCCTCGATGCCCTCGAGCGCTACCGCACGGTCGAGGGCCTGCCCACGTGGGAGCAGACCATCGAACGGCTGCTCAAGGAGGCCGGGGCGTGAGTAGTCGGGCCGATGCCCTCGCCGATCCCTTCGCCGATCCCTTCGCCGATCCCTTCGCCGATGCCCGGAAAGTGGCCGACGCCGTGCTCTACGAGGGTTACGTGCTCTACCCCTACCGGGCCTCGTCGCGCAAGAACCAGGTGCGCTGGCAGTTCGGCGTGGTGGCCCCCCGGGCCTACGCCGAGACCGACCCGGGCGAGGACTGGGTGAGCCAGACCGAGACCCTGGTCGAAGCCGGTACCGACGCACGGCTCGACGTGCGCGTGCGCTTCCTGGGAGTCTGCCAGCGCGAGGTGACCGACGCTGAAGGCCGGCCCGTGGCCGAGCTCGAAGTCGGAGGGCGGCTGTACACGGCGTGGGACGAGGCCGTCGAGGACGAGGTCAACCTCGTCCAGGTCGATCTGGCCTCCCTGCTGATGGGCGAGCGGGAGCTGGCCATAGACCGGGACGGGGGAGAGGAGACCGAGGACCTGCGCGACGATGCCGGCGAGCTGGCGGGACGAGTCGTACGCCGCCGCCGGCCGCTGTCGGCCGTGCTGCGGCTGTCGGCCCAGGCCGTGCCCGGCGACCACCCCGTCGTACGCCTCCAGGCCCGGGTCGAGAACCACACCCCCTGGGAGCCACGGGCCACGCCGGTAAGCCGGGACGACGTGTGCCGGCAGTCGATGGCCGCCGTCCACACCCTCTTGGCCGTCCGGGGCGGCGCCTTCGTCTCCCTGGCCGACCCGCCCGAGTGGGCCGGGCCGGCGGCCGCCGCCTGCACCAACCGGCACACCTGGCCCGTCCTTATCGGCGCCGAGGGCCAGCGGGCCGTGGTGCTGTCATCGCCGGTCATCCTCTCGGACTACCCCGAGATCGCCCCCGAGAGCCCCGGTGACATGTTCGACGCCACCGAGATCGACGAGATCCTCGCCCTGCGCGTCCTCACCTTGACTGACCAGGAGAAGCGGGAGGCCCGTAGCACCGACCCCCGGGCGGCGGCCATCATCGACCGGGTCGACGCCATGGGCCCGGAGGTGTTCGAGAGCCTGCACGGCGCCGTCCGCTCCTTGAGGAGCGGCGGCCCGTTCGAAGCCGCCCCCTACGACCCGGTGCCGGAGGCGGCCGCGCCGGAGGGGGCGGGGGCAGGAGTGTCGTGGTGGACGCCCGAGGCCGAGGCCGAGGTCGACCCCTTCGGCGACCGGGTGTGGGTCGACGGGGTGGCCGTGGGCCGGGGCACGCCGGTGGTGTTGCGCCCGTCGCGCCGGGCCGATGCCCATGACCTGTTCCTGAGCGGGATGGCGGCCACCGTGCAGGCCGTCTTCCAGGACGTCGACGGCAACACCCAGGTGGCCGTCAGCGTGCTCGACGACGACGGCACCGAGGTGCAGCTCGGTCACGGCCGCTACCTGTTCTTCTTCCCCGACGAGATCGAGCCCACCGAGGCCCGGCCGTGAGCGGGCCCGGGGTACTGGTGGCGGGCGTGGGCAACATCTTCCTAGGCGACGACGGCTTCGGCTGCGAGGTGGCCCGCCGGCTGGCGGCCTCCCCGCCCCCGGGGGCCAAGGTGGTGGACTTCGGCATCCGCGGCCTGCACCTCGCCTTCGAGCTGCTCGAGGGCTACGCCACGCTGGTCCTGGTCGACACCGTCGAACGCGGTGACCCGCCGGGGACCATCACCGTGCTCGAGGTCGAGGCCGCGTCCGAAGGCGGCGGCATCCCCGACGCCCACGACATGGGCCCCCAGAACGTCCTCGACCTGCTGGCCGACTTCGGCGGCCGCCTCGACCGGGTGCTGGTCGTGGGCTGCGAGGCAGCCACGGTCGAGGAGGGCATCGGCTTGTCCGGGCCGGTCGATGCGGCCGTGCCCGAGGCCGTGCGGGTGGTCGAAGACCTGGTCCGAGAAGAGATAGCGGCATATGCCGGAAAGGAGCGTTGAATTGATCCGCCGTCTTGTCACGTCGTTGATGCTCGCCGCAGTGGCGGGGGTCGTAGTCAAGTCGTTACCGGACCTCGCCCGGTACCTCAAGATGCGGGAGATGTGAGCCGGCCGTGAGGAGCGTCGGTATCGCGGCCTCGGTCCTGTTCGTGCTCTTCGTCCTTCTCTTCCTCGCGCTCCTGCTTCGCTCCATCCCCGACCTGGCGCGGTACCTGCGGCTGAGGAGGATGTGACCGGGGATGTGCCTCGGCATACCGGGCCAGATCGTCGAGTTGCGCGACGACAACCCGCACCTCGCCATTGCCGACGTGTTCGGGGCCCGGCGCTCCATCAACGTCGGCTTGATCGACGACGGCGTGGAGGTGGGCGACTGGGTCCTCCTCCACGTCGGGTTTGCCCTCGAAAAGCTCGACGAGCACGGGCTGGCCATGGCCCGGGCCTCGCTCGACCTGCTGGGGGCCGGGCCGGACGAGGCGTCCGCCTCGACCCTGGAGGCCGAACTGGCCCAGCGGGAAGCAAGCAGAGCACAGACAGAGCAACAGGAGAAGGAGGGAACCGGGAGATGGGCGTCATGATCGGGTTCGTGGTCGGGTACGTGATGGGTACCCGGGCGGGCGAGAACGCGTTCGAGGAGCTGAAGACGACGGTCACCCAGATCGTCGGTTCGGGCGAGTTCAAGGACCTCGTGGCCGGCGGTATGGGGATATTCCAGGAGGTCCTCAAGTCGGGGACCAAGGCCATCGGGGCTGGCGGGCAGCTCCGCCAGGTCGCCTGACGGGCGGGACCGCGGCCCACCGGGGACGATGTACGCCGTCGGGCCCGCCGACCGGGCCGCCTTCAAGCGGTGCCGCCGGGAGTGGGACTTCGGTTCCCTGCGGCGCTGCGGCCTCGAACCGGTGCGGCCTGGGCCGCCCCCCGACCTGGGGCGGGCCGTGCGCGACGCCTTGGCCGTGTACTACTTCCCCGGTATGTGGGAGTGGGACCGGGCCATCGTGCGGCCCCTGGCCCACGACCGCCTGGATCGCTCGGTGCGGGGCCGGGGCGCGCCCGACGAGGAGGCGTTGGCCGACCGGGGCCACGACGTGCTCACCCGCTACTTCGACTGGGCCCCGCTGGTCGACGCTTTCACCCCGGTGAGGGTCGAGACCGACTTCGACGTGAACATCGCCGACCCCGGGGAGCCGGGGCGGGCCCTGGCCACGGCCGCGGGCGAGCCCGTCCACTACCAGGACCGGGTCGACCTGCTGGCCGTCGACCGCGACGACAACTACTGGGTCGTCGACCACCGGGTCGTGACCGACCGCTGGGCCGAGCTCGACGAGCTGCTCCTGGAGGAACGGGCGACCTCGGCGTGCTGGGCCTGGGAGCTGTTCTTCATGGGGATGCGGGTGGCGGGCGTCGTGTACAACGAACTGTGGGCCGGGCCCGGTCCCCCTCCGGACCAGGCGGGGGGGACCGGTGAGCGGGCGGCGCGGGAGCCGACGGGCCCTGACGCCGGCCGCCACCGGCGCATGTACGTGGCCGGGGGCCGGCCCCCGGCCGGCGTCTCCCGCGACGCCGGGGACCTGTTCAGGCGCACGCGGGTGCCGCGGGCCCCCGACGAGCTGGCCCGGTCCCACGCCCAGTTGGCGGCCGAGGCCCGGGAGATGGTCGACGACGGCGTGCGGGTCTACCCCAACCCCACGCCCGCCAACTGCGGCCGGTGTGACTACCGGGAACCGTGTGTGGCCACCAGCCGGGCCGAGCCCGTCGAACCCGTGCTGGCCGCGTCCTACCGGCGGCGCCCGGGACCAGTCCTGGAGGAGGGCCGGCTGGGCGGAGCCACGTGGGCCATGGGCCGGGGTGCGGCCCCCCCGAAGTTCCGAAATGACAAGAAGGAGGAAGACAGATGACCCTGTGGTGGATCGGCAATGCCGTCCTGCTGCTGGTGGTGGCCCCGGTGTGCGTCGCCCTGCTCACGGGCCTGCTCAAGCAGGTGACGAGGCTCAACCGGCTGGCCGACAGCACGCTCGAGCACGGCGTGGCCCTGTCGGGCCAGCTCGACGGCCTGCCCAAGCTGCTGCGCACCCAGCAGCTCACCACCGCCGCCCGGGGCCTGGTCGGCCGTTACGGCGCGGGTGTGCTGTCCATGGTCAAGTCCGGTTCATAGGTAACAGGAGGATCCAATGGGCCCTGAAACTGTCGCAACCCTGGTCGTCACGGCCGTCATCGTGCTGGCGCTGGCGCTCTACGTGTTCATGATCGCCCTGGGATTGAAGCGCCTGAGCTTCACCCTGGGCACCATCCTCGTCGGGCTGCGGGCCATCAAGGCCCAGACCACGCCCGTCAACCCGGTCCTGACCGGCATCCTCACCGATGTCAGTGGCATCGAGAGCGACCTCCAAGGCGTGCTGGCGGCCGTGGGCCAGGCCCTCGGCGCGCCGCCCGCCCAGACCTCCCCGTCCATGAAGGAGGCGGTGGCCAGCGCCCGCCGGGCCGAGCCCCGCCTCCCCCGCAGCGCCGCCCCCACCCCCGTCGTCGAGCAGGACGAGTACGACGAGGAGGACGAGTACGACGAGGAAGGCGAGTACGAGGAGTACGAGGACGACGACGAGCCCGTCACCGTGAGCGCCTCGACGGCCCCCAGCTCCATGGGCGCGGCCGTTGCCGCCGCCCGCGCCCGCCTCGGCCGCTAGGTCCCGACCCAAGAGGGAGTAGGGCTAGGGCACCTCGAAGATGGTGGGCCCGTGGACGGGGGTTTGTAGGGCCGTCAGGGCGGTGTCGAGGAGGCGGCGGCGCCAGGCCCGTTCGCCTTCGGGGCCGAGGGACGGGTCGCCGGTGGGGTAGGGGATGCCCCGGGTGGGGACGATGCGCGGCGCGCCGACCCGCTGGGCTATCGACGTGAGGTTGCACAGGAGAGCGGTGGGGATGCCCGCCCGCTCCAGTTCCTTGGCCAGCGTTGCCCCGCAACGCGTCCCTGTCCCTCAGGTGGCGGTGAGGATGGCGGCCCGGGCCTCGCTGTGGTGGAGGTCGGCGGCCCACTCCACCCCGAAGCGGCGGGCGTTGCCCACAGAAGTGCCGTTGCCGGCCGTCACCAGGTAGGCACCCGCCAGCGCACCTATGCGCCCTTCTCGCTCGAGGTCACGGGCCACGTCCAGGGGCAGGATGCGGTGGGGGTCGGCGTTGGCCCACTGGGTGGAGAAACCGCCGTGCACCGACATCCACGTGCCGGCGGGCAGCGCCTCCTGGCCCTCCAGCCGGTAGCGGAGCCACTTGGTGGCCCGGGCCGACTCCAGGCCGTCGGGGTTGCCGTCGGGCACGAGGGCACCTTCGGTGACGAGGGCCACGGTGACCGTCGACAGGTCGGCCACGGGGGCGGCCGGGGTCACGTGGTCGAAGCGGGGCAGGGGGATCTCGGTCGCCTCCCGGTCCCCGGCCAGCCTGGCCAGCACCAGGTCGACGGCCCGCTGGGCCGCGGTCCGCTCGCTCATCTGGTTGCGGCGGGGGACCTTGCCGATGCGGCCGTCGTCGGGCCCCAGGGCCTCGCCGGCCGCCACCTTGCGGACCGCGGCGGCCAGTGTCGCCATGGTGGCCGCCATGGTGCGGGCCGCCTCGCCGGCGGCCACCACCACGGCCGCCCCGGCTTCGTCGAGGCCGGGGTTGTCGGGGTGGAGCGAAGCCACGGCCGCGGTGCCGGCGGCCTGGGCGGCGGCCGCCACCCGGGCGCACGCCAACCCGTAGCGCCCGCTGGTGAAGGCCGGGCCGGCCACCACCAGGTCGGGCTCGGCCGCCTGGACCAGGGCCAGCACCTCGGCGGCCGCCTGGGGACCGGCGGCTGCGTAGTCGTCGCCGCACGAGACCGTGGCCACCACCTCGAACCCGTCCCCGAGCAGGGTGGCCAGCTTGCGGCCGGGGCCTACGGGGCCGGGCTGGGCCGTGGGGCCGACGCCCGCGCTGTCCTCCCCGCCCTGGCCGGCGAAGAACTGGTTGATGTAGTGCACCACCCGAACGGGGCGGCCGGCGGCGGCTGAGGCCACCGTGGTACCCCCGTCGGCGCCCGCGGCCGGGGCCTCGGTGGGCACGGCCTGGAGCCGGCCCCAGCCCAGCGGGCTGCACGAGGCGTAGATGACCGCCACCGGCAAGGTCATCTCGGCGGTGGCCTCCACGTCGAGCAGGGCCAGGCGCTCGCCCCCCAATGCCCGTTCCACGGCGGGCAGCAGGAGGCGCTCGTCGTAGTTGCCGGAGCTGACCATGGCTGTCGCTTTGGTGGGGGGGACGACCACGGGCGGGCCCGTGCCGTCCGGGCCCGACATCTCGGCGTAGATGCCCACCGAGGCGATGCCCAACTCGTCGAGGGCGTCCATCTTGAGGGCCATGTCGCCGTCGGCGTTGCCCCCGCCCTCCTTGGTGACGATGGCCGCGTCCCAGCCCAGGGCGGCGCACAGCCGGGCGGCGTGGGCCGAGACCTGCTCTTTGTGCCCGGCCTCCACCGGCTCGGGCGAGATCACCAGGCCGGCGAAAGTCAGGTCGGTGCCGTCGCGCTCGCCCAGGGCGGCCACCACCGGGTGGTTCTGGTGGACGATGGTCGGGTTCTTGAGGGCCGGGTGGCCGAACTGGCCGCTGACGATGGCCCCGGCGTCGACCTCGCCGGGGTCGATGGCCGTGGGCAGCCCCCCGCTGAAGCTGCGGCCGTAGACGAACACGTCTTTGAAGTTGCCCTGGGTCTGCAGGTTGGTGATGGCCCCCACCCGGGGTAGCGGCCCCCCGGGGGCGCCGGCCCGAGCCGACGGCCACGGCTCGGCCTGGGCCGCCTCCGCCCCGGCCGCGGCGGCCGCCTGGCCGAGCCGGGAGGCGGCGGCCAGCACGCCCGCCCGCACCGCCTTGTCGACCTCGACCCAGTCGGCCCCTTCGGCCGGGTCGAACTCCACGACCAGGTTGTGGGTGGCCCCCAGGGGCGACAGGGGGGCGCCCGGCCCCGACATGTCGACCAGCGCCTCCTGGGCCCTGGGCAGGTGACCGGCGGCCACCAGCGCCACGGGCCGCAGCACATGGCCCCCGGACCGGGGTTCGACGGCGTCGAGCACCTTGACGATGCGCACCGAGCCCCCGGGCGAGGCCCAGCTCAGGCGCACGCCGGCGAGCGCCGGGGAGGCGAACAGGGGGACGAGGTCGTCGACGGCGACGCTCAGGACGTCGCCGTCGAGGCGGGTCTCGGCGCCGAAACCCACCGAACGGACCAGATGGACGAGCCGCGTAGTAACCATGGGCTGGTCCGGACGTTATCCGCCCTTCCGGCAGGCACGGGCCCGGGGCAGGCAGACTGGCGCCATGGGAGGGGCGGCAGAGCGATGGCGGGACCTGGTCGAGGGCCGCCTGGCCGAGATGGAGGCCCTCCAGGCGGGCCGGGGCACCCTGGGTGGGGAGTTCTGGGACCAGCGGGCCCGGCGGTTCTCACGCGGGCCCATGTCCAGTGCCGAGCGAGACCCCATGCTCGGCCACCTGCGCCGGGCCGTGAAGGCTGCTGGTCGGGGCTCGGACGGCGGCCGGGGCCGGGCCGGGGGGACGACCGTGCTCGACGTCGGCTCGGGGCCGGGGAGGTTCAGCCTGGCCATCGCCCCCCGGGCCCAGCGGGTGACGGCCGTCGACCCGTCCAAGAAGATGCTGGCCATCCTGCGCCGCCGGGCCCGGGAGCTGGGGGTGGCCAACGTACGCACGGTCACGGGGCGCTGGCAGGAGGTCGACGTGGCCGTGGCCGACGTCGTGTTGTGCTCCCACGTCCTCACGCTGGTGGCCGACGCCCCGGCCTTTCTGGCCAAGCTCGACGCCCACGCCCGCCACCGGGTGCTGCTCTACGTCGGGGCCTACTCGGTCGATGCTCTGCTCGACCCGTTCTGGCGCCATTTCCACGGTTCGCCCCGCCGGCCCGGCCCCACCTACGTCGACGCCCTGGCCGTGCTCGACGAGATGGGGGCTCAGGCGGAGGTCTCCGTGGTCGAGGTCAGGGCGTGGTCCCGCCACGAGACCCTGGCCGACGCCGTCGAGACCTACCTCGACACGCTCGTGCTGGCGCCCACAGCGGAGTCCCGCCGGGCGGTGGCCGCCCTCCTCGAGCCATGGCTCCAGCGGCGCGACGGCGGCTTGGCCGCACCGTTGCGCACCCAGCCGGCGGCCATCATCTCCTGGGCCCCCGGCCGGCTGAGCGTCCCCTAACCTACGGCGGCGATGCCCACTTCTCCCGAACCCACTCCGCTGCGTGTCGAGATCGAGGCCGAGCCCCTTCCTGCCGAGGTGGGCCCCGAACTGCGTTCGGCCCTGCTGTCGCACCCGGTCGTGCGCTCGCACTTCCCGGGGGCCGACCTGTGGCTGGTGTCGCTCGACTTCCCGGACAAGGGCCGGGCCGAGGGCGACGACCAGAACCTGCCGTTCCGGGCCGTCCTGGCTGACATGGCGGGGGACGCGGTGATCGAGGCCGAAGGCCGCCTGTGGGAACTGGACGCGGTGGACGCATGGCCCACCTCGCGGTCGCGCCTGCCCAACGACGAGGAGCACGCCTGGGCTGCCGAGCTCGTGCTCCGCGACGCCGACCTGGCCGCCCGGGTGGAGGAGGGACGGGCCGAGCTGTACCGGCCGGTACCGGCCCTGGCCAACGTCCAGGACCCGGCGGGCACCCTTGAGCGGGCCGTCACGGTCGGCATCCGAGAGGTCCCTGGGGACGGCGGCCCGGCCACCCACCGCACCGTCGCGGTACGCACCGTCGACGGTGACATCATCGCGATCTCGCCCCCCGCCGCCGGGGAGGCCGGGCTGGCGCCCGCTGGTCCCGCCGCGGTCGCGGCGGGCGATTCGGTCGCCGATGCCCACGCGGTGGGCCCGGGCGGAGGCCAAGCCCGGGTCAGGGTGTACCGGGACGAGGAACTGCTGTGGGACCTGGTCGTCGTGCGGCCGGCGGCTTCCTCGGGGGCCAACGGCTCGGGCGTCGAGCTACGTGAGGTCGACTACCTGGGCGTCAGGGCGCTGCAGCGGGGTCATGTGCCGATCGTGAACGTGGCCTACGCCGACGGCCGGGCGTCGCGGAACTGGCTGAACGAGGAGGCCCCCTTCGAGGCCGACGCCGGAGAGGGAGAGAGCGACGCCGTGGCCGGCTTCCGGGTGTGCCCGGCCCCGGCCCGCACGGCCCTCGACCGCGGCCACGGGGGCGGCGCCTTCCGGGGCGTGGCCCTGTGGGTCGAGGGCGACGAGGTGGTCATCGCCAGCGAGCTCCAGGCCGGTTGGCACCGCTATGTCTCGCAGTGGAGCCTGCACGCCGACGGCACGATCAAGCCCCGGCTGCTGTTCGCCGCCATGCGCAACCCCCAGACCGGCGACCCCCACACCCACCACGCCTACTGGCGGCTCGACTTCGACATCATCTCGCCCGAGGTGAACCAGGTCCAAGAGCACAACCAGCCCACCCTGCCCGGCCAGCTGGCCCCCTGGCACACGGTGCGGTGGGAGGTCAGCCGGCCGCGCGACCCCGGCCACGGACGGGAATGGAGGGTCCGCTCCGTGCGCTCCCCCCACGGCTACACGATCGTGCCCGGCCCTCACGACGGGGTGGCCGACGAGTTCGGGGCCGGGGACTTCTGGGTGCTGGCCCACCACGCCGACGAGCTCGACGACGGCCAGGGGGCGACCACCGACCCCCACCGGGCCCGGGCCCAGCTCGACCGGTTCGTGACCTCCGAGCTCGTCGAGCGGGAGGACGTCGTCGTCTGGTACGCAGCCCACGTGCCCGGCACGGGCGAGGGCGGCCCGGCCGCCGGCCCCGATCTCACGCCCTTCAACTGGAAGCGGGTCGAGCGCTCGGCCTACGTGCCGCTGGAGCCCCCGCCCACCCTGGGGCCCGACGAGGACGACGACGAGGACGACGACGACGAATAGCGGAGCGACACGGACCTCACCACCGGTGTGCGAGACGGGTTGGTGGTGGTGAGCGTCAGCCGGTACTGGGCGTAACGGCCCTCGGGCGACGGCCCCGTGACCGGGGCCCACGCCGACCACGTCGAGGCCTGGTCGGGCGCCGGGGACTCCCCGGCCCGCACCTCGGCCGTGACCGCCGTCGGCGATGGCAGGTCGGCCTCGATCTCACAACTGGTCCATGTGACCGGGCGGCCGGCGTCGAGCACGCGGGAGGTGAACGTGCCCAGCCGGGCGTAGGGCGACATACGCATCCACTCCACTCGCAGAGGCGTACCCCCGAGGCTGCCGTTGCCGGCCAGCGGCCGCATGTACCCGACCATGGGCACGAGCTGGTGGGCCACGAGGCGGTCGTCGACCCAGAAGTCGACGTCGAGCACGTTCCAGTCGATGCGGAACCGGTGGGGGTGGCCAAGTAACGAGGTCGGCAGCCTGACGTCCTCGGGGATGAGGAAGTTGCTGCGGGCGTAGAGGCCGTGGCCGAACTTGGTGCTGAAGGTGACCCACGGCACGCTGCGGAAGTCGGTGCCGAAGCCCACGTGCTGGTGGGGCCGCTTGGCGAAGGTGGCCACGAACTCCAGCGAGCGCTCCGAGCCGTAGAGGCCCCAATTGCCCAAGGTGGCCCCGTCGAGGGTGGCGCCGCCCTCGCCGAACTCGACCGTCCCCCCCTCCTTCCACGGCTCGGTGAACCAGTCGTTGGCCAGGGCCGCACCGGTCAGCTCGGCGGCCACCGTCGGGGCCAGCACGAGCTCGGGCTGGCCGGCGGTGGACGAGAGGTAGGCCCCGCCGCCCACCTCCCCGGCCGCCATGTCGGCCAGGGTGCAGTCACCGGCGCCCCATGTCGTGGCCCCGGTGCCGACCGGGCCCGGTGGTTCGGCCACCTGGGCCGCGGGAGCGGCGGCCGCGGGCGGGGGCTCTTCAGGGTGCACGCTGCGCATCCTCGCGCGCCCGGCGCGCCAGGAAGCGTCAGAAACCGGCCGGCGGGCACCCCCCGCGGGTAGGATGAGGCTCGGCCGTAGAGACGGCCCGTGCGGTCAACGGCTATGCCGACCACAGAGCAAGGCGGTGGGCTGGAGGGCCCGCCGGTAGCCGCCACCCGTGACTGCGTCGCTGCTCAGGGGGGCGTGCCGCCCACCCTCGTCCTGAAGGGAACCCGCTATGAGATTCTCGCTGTTCAGTCCCAAGACGACCCGAGCCGAGATCGAAAGGGAGGCCCAGCAGGAGCTCGACTCGGCCATGTCGCGCGCCCAGCCGCCCTCGGAGGCCGAGCGCACGTGGGTCCTGCCCATGCCCGACGCCCCTGATTTCGCTCCCCGGCGGGCACCCCGCCGGCCCCCCGCCGGTGGGGCCCTGTCGGGCCGGGGCGCTCAGCCCCCGGCCGAAGGCCCGGCTCCTTCGCGGCCGACGGCCAAGAAGACGGCTCCCAGCCGCCGACGGCCCCCGGCCGGGGGCACGCCCCGCTCGTCCTGAACCTGTCGAGGACGAGGCCGCCGCCCGTTACTGCTGGTTGTCGGCGACCTCCCACTCGACGAAGAACTGCTCGTCGGTGGGCACGGGTATGGGGTCCACCCGCACCAGGTCCATAGGCCGCCCGAGCACGCGCCGGAGCTCTTCGCTGTCTTCTCGGGGGAGAGGTGTGAAGGTGGGTACGCTCATGGGTGCCCTCCAGGCTGCGGCGTCAGATGTCGCTTGGCTGGGCTGGAACTTGCCGTCGTGGTCGACCGCATGCTAACGCCCCGTCGAGGCGTCGTCCACAGGTATTGGGCAGGTCGCGGTCACCGGCCGGCGGCGGGCCGGGGCCGCTCACCGTGAGGCCGAGAGGAACCCCTCGACGAGCTTGAGCCACACCTCGCTGACCGTCGGGAAGGCGGGGACGGCGTGGCGCAGCCGCTCCAGCGGCACCTCGCCGACGATGGCGATCGTGGCTGCGTGCAACAGTTCGGCTACCTCCGGCCCTGTGAAGGTGGCGCCTATGAGGACCCCGCGATGGCGGTCGACGATCAGCTGGCAGGTGCCGGCCGTGCCTTCTCCCCGCACCGTCGCACCGGCGACCGACTCGGTCGGGCAGGCCACCACCGCGGCCTCGATGCCGGCCTGCTCGGCCTCGTGCTCGGTCAGGCCCACGGCCGCCACCTGGGGGTCGGTGTACACGACCCGGGGCACGGCCCGGTGGTCGGCCCAGGCCTCGGCCGGGCGGCCCAGGATGGTGTCGGCCGCCAGGCGGGCCTGGTACTTGCCCATATGGGTCAGGAGCGAGCGGCCGTTGACATCGCCCACGGCGTAGAGCCAGTCCCCGTCGGCGCCCGTGGCCCGTAAGGAGTCGTCGACCTCGACCCAGGTGCCCGGGCGCAGGCCGACCGTCTCCATTCCCAGGTCCCAGGTGTTGGGGCTGCGGCCGACGGCGACCAGCAGCTCGTCGGCCGTCACGCTGCGCCCGTCGACCAGCACGGCTGTCACCAACCCGTCTCCCTCGTCGGCCTCGCCCCCATCGCCGGTGCTGGTGCCGCGGCCTTCACGGAAGACCCGGACGGCGCTCGCGCCGGTGTAGACCAGCACGCCCTCGGCCGCCAGAGCGGCTCGGACCTGTTCGCCGGCGAAGGGCTCCTCTTTGGGGAGCAGGCGCTGGGCTGCCTCCACGAGAACGATCCGGCGGGTGCCCAGGCGGGCGAAGGCCTGGGCCAGCTCGCACCCTACGGGCCCCCCGCCGAGCACGATCAGCCGTTCGGGGACCGACTGGGCCTCCATGGCATCGCGGTTGTCCCACACACGCGTCTCGGCCAGGCCCCGTACGGCCGGGGGGGCGGCGCTCGAACCGGTGGCCACCACGACCGCCCGGCGGGCCGTGAGCCTCTCCCGGCCCTCCTCGGTCTCGACCTCGACCTGGCGGGGGCCGAAGAGCCGGGCGTGGCCCCGCAGCAGCTTGACCTTGGCTTCGTCCAGCCACCTGACCTGGTAGTGGTCGTCCCACTCGGTGACCACCGAGTCACGCCACGCCAAGGCGGCGCGGGCGTCGACCTCGCCGGTGACCGCCTCTCGGGCCCCGGGTACGCGGCGGGCGGCGGCCCGCGCCTCCCCCGGGCGCAGCAGGGCCTTGGACGGCATGCACGCCCAGTAGGAGCATTCGCCCCCGACCAGGTCGCGCTCGACCAGGGCCGTCTTCAGTCCTCCCTCGGCACAGCGGCCGGCCACGTTCTCGCCGGCCGGACCGCCCCCGATAACGATCACGTCGAACTCGCGCCCTGCGGTGGCATCGGCCATGGCCGGAGGCTACATGGAGGCGCTTGCGGCCCCATCCCCTCAAGGTGGGCGGTCGCCGTGCCGATGGAGGCTTCGTGGCCCGGTCGGGATCCAGATGAGATTGGGGCCGGGCTTCGATGCGGTGCTGGCCGCGGCCCGGGCTGATGCCCCCTGGGCCTACGACCGCCTGTGGCGGGCCTTCTCGCCCGCGGTGTGCTCCTACCTCCGCCTCCAGGGGGCCTTCGACCCCGACGACCTGACGTCGGAGGTCTTCCTGGGTGCGTTCCGGGGCCTGGGCGGGTTCAGTGGCGACGAGGACCGGTTCAGGGCCTGGCTGTTCACGATCGCCCACCGGCGCATCACCGACGAGCGCCGCCGGGCCAGCGCCCGGCCTCGGTGCTCGGCCTGGGGCGACGTGCCCGAGCGGCGGGGCGGCGATGTCGAGGACGACGCGCTGGCCGGCCTGGGGACGGCCCGCGCCCGTGAGCTGTGCGACCGGCTGGTGGCTGCCCAGCGCGACGTGCTGCTGCTGCGGGTGGTGGCCGACATGACCGTCGAGCAGGTGGCCGACACCCTGGGACGGACACCAGGAGCGGTCAAGCAGCTCCAGCGCCGGGGCCTGCTCGCCCTGCGCCAGATGCTGGCGCCCGAGGTGGCCGTGTCCTCGGGGCAGGGGGCGTAACCCCATGACCGTCTGGTGCGATGGACAGGACGAGATGCCCGAGCGTGACGCTTTCGACGACGAGGCCATCGAGGCCGTTCTCCGGGGCCGTCCGGCCGCGGGTGACGGGCTCGGACCGGTGGCCGACCTCGTGGGGGGCCTGCGCTCGTTCGTCGACTGCCCTGTCCCGGTACCCAATCAATCGCTCGCGACAGTGCTGTCGACGGGCTTCTCCACCGAAAAAGGCGACCGGCCGGCGACGGCCGGGAGCAACGTCAGCGGGCCTGCGCCGCAGGTATCCGGACTACCGAAGTGGAGGGAACGACACAGCATGATTCCTGCAGGATTGCTTTCCGGCCTGGCCTCGAAGATCGCGGCCGGCATAGTCACGGGGTGCGTGGGGGTGACGGCGGTCGGTGCCGCTGGCGCCCTCCCCGGCCCCGCCCAGACGGCCGTGGCCAACGTGGTCAACACGGTCACGCCCCTCAACCTGCCCGACGGGGGAGGAGCGGCCTCGGTGGCCGTCTCCACCAACCCGACGGCAGGCGTGGGGGGCGTCTCGGCCTCGGCCTCTGCCTCGGCTGGTGCCCCGGCCGCCACCGCCCCACCGGTGACCGCGGCCCAGGTCACGACCGTCCCCGCTCCGCCCACTACCGCGGCGGCGTCGGCCGCCGCCGCCCTCCCGGGTGTGGGCAACCTCCCCGGCCTCGGCAACCTGCCGGGCGTCGGCAACCTCCCGGGCGTCGGCAACCTCCCGGGCGTCGGCAACCTGCCCGGCCTGGGGGCCCTGCCCGTGCCCGACTGCGTGAAGAACCTGATCGACCTCGGCAGCGGGGCGCCCAAGGTGCCTCTCGGCACGGTGTCGCCCCAGGTCGTGGACTGCGTGAAGACGCTCATCGCCTCCTCGGGGGCCCCCATCCCGGCCAGCGTGACCACGTGCATCGACTCGGTCCTGGCCATGATGGGTTCGGTGGGCCCGGGCACTGTCCCGAGCATCGGTTCGCTCAACGTGAACACGTGTGTGCCCGTGGACGTCACCGCCTGCATGTCCTCGGTGATGGGCATGTTCCAGAACTTCATGCCCGGCAGCGGCCTCGGCCTGGGCACGGGTCTGCCGGCCACGGGCTCGGGCGGTGGCTTCCTGGGTGGCCTGTTCGGGGGCTTCCAGCTCCCGGGCCTGTCCGGTTTGGGAGCGGGTGGCCTCGGGCTCGACGGGTGCATGCCCTTCAGCGCCGACGCCTGCCTGGGCTCTCTGCTGGGCATGGCCGGCAACCTTCCCAACGTCGGCACCGGTGGCATCCCCGGTCTCGGCGCGGGCACTGTGCCCACCGCCGGCAGCCTCGACCTGTCGAGCTGCGTGCCCTTCGGCTCGCTGGCCTCGATCCCCGGGCTGGGCATGCTCCAGGGCTTGCTGCCCTTCTGAGAGCCGGTCTCAGCTCCCGCCCGCCCGCCCGCCGGGCCATCCGTCACAGGGTGGCCCGGCGGGCGGCGGCGCGCCTGCGGTCAACCGAGCTTGGGTAGCACCTCACGCTGGTAGAACCGGAAGAACCCCTCCTGGTCGGGGCCGATCTGGTGGACGTACACCCGGTCGTAACCGGCGTCGAAGTAGGAGCGCAGCCCCTCCAGGTGGCGTTCGGGGTCGGGCCCGAGGGGGATCACCTCCATGTCCTCGTGGCGCACGAGCTTGGCTGCCTGCTCGAAGTGGGCGGGCAGGGGCAGCTCCTGGCTGAGCTGGCCGGGCACGGCCATGTTGGGCCACCACTGCAGGGCGGTCCGCCGGGCCGTCTCCTCGTCGGCGGCCCAGCACACGCCCAACTGGCCGAAGCGGGGCTTGCCCGCTCCGCCCCCGCTCTCGAAGGCGGCCAGCGTCGAGCGGTCGGGCGAGGTGCCTACCATCCCGTCGCCGATGCGGGCCGCCAGCTGGGCCGCCTTGGGCCCGCTGGCGGCCACGTGGACGGGCGGTGGGCGCTCGGGGAGGGTGTAGATGCGGGCATTCTCGACGGTGTAGTAGCGCCCGTGGTGGCTGGTCAGCCCGCCCTCCCACAGCGCCCGCATGACCTCGACGGCTTCCTCCAGCATCTCCAGGCGCACGTCGACCGATGGCCACCGGGCGCCCGTTACGTGTTCGTTGAGGTTCTCCCCCGAGCCGACCCCCAGAAAGAAGCGGCCGCCGAACATGTCGGCCGTGGTGGCCGCCGCCTGAGCCACGATGGCGGGATGAAGGCGGACCGTGGGGCACGTCACGCCCGTCCCGACCTCTATCCGCTCGGTGGCGTGGGCGATGGCGCCCAGGACCCCCCATACGAAGGGGCTCTGGCCCTGCTGGTCGGTCCACGGGTGGAAATGGTCGGAGATGACGGCGAAACCGAAGCCTGCCTCCTCGGCCCGGTGGGCGTTGGCCACCAGGTCCGCGGGCCGGTGCTCCTCACTGGACAGTGCGTAACCGAGCTCGTACATGCCCGGTTCCTTCCCGGGCGCGCCCGCCGCGAACCCCGGTGCCGGCGGCCCGAGGGCGGCCGGTCAGCGGGCGGGAGCTGTCGTAACCCCGCGACCGCCGCGCCCTGACCACCGGTGGCGCCCCGGGCGGTGGGCGGGGAGTGCCATGAAGTCCGGAGCAGCGTTCACCGGCGGGTTGGCCGAGGCCCGGAGCCCATGGCCAGGGCCCGAGCCCCGTTTGTCGTCCTGCCCGGCCGCAGCCTCCGGCTCGCCCTCGCGCGGTGTGCGATCGCCGGCGGGCGCCCACTCGACCGTGGCCGGCGTGTCGAAGCGCGCCGCGGAGTCCTCGTCGAGCTCGAACCAGACGGTCTTGCCGCTCCCCGAGGGGACCGTTCCCCAGCGGCCGGCCAGGTCCTCGACCATCCCCAGGCCCCGGCCGGTGGCCGCATCCGGCGCGTAGTGCCGGCGGGCGGGCGGCGCGCTGGCGCCATCGTGCACCTCGACCCTGACTGCTGTGGGCAGCCTCCGGACAGTCACCGCCAGTTCGGTGCGGGCGTGGAGCACGACATTGCTCACCAGCTCGCTGACCAGCAGCGTGGCCACGTCGGACAGACCCTCGCAGCCCCATTCTTCGAGCGTCCCGGCCACGAACCGGCGTGCCGCTCGGGCGCTGGCCGGTTCGGCCGTCAGCCGGACGGACACAGCAGGGTGGCCGGCCGTGGTCACTTGGCTCTCGCCGGGGCGCCCCGTGCCGCTGAGGGCCGGCAGGTAGACTCCCGGGCGAAGGACCGGAGCAGGGGAGGGCGAGTAAAGGACCTGGTGTTAGGAGCCTCCCATCGTCGCAGGCACGTCCTGACCGGCGCCGTTACCGGGCCGCCGGCTCCGAGGGCACGGCTAACGGTGGGCAACGCCGCCTCGTGTTCTCGCTGCCGTTTCAACCGCTTCGCACCGGTCACCGTGGGTCCCCCAGGTTGGGCCGTAATCCGCCTGGTTGTGGGTCGATCCCGCCTTCCTGATCAGAGGATAGCCACCGTCGCAGGGCCGATCGCGCCTTGCCGTCGAGGCTCCGGCCCGGTTGACGCCGGACCGAGGGTGTAGCCGGTGCGTGCCCGCCGCCGGTTGCAGCTCCTGTTCGTCCCCCTGCTCGTGCTCCTCGTCGTGCACGTCGCCCTCGACAGCTACGTGGCTCACCGCCGGGACATCGTGCGTGCCGAGGCCGACGAGCGGCTCCGGCCGGCCCGCCTGGCGCTCGTCGACCTCCAGGCCGGTCTGGTCGACCAGGAGACGGGCGGCCGTGGCTACCTGATCACCGGGGAGGACCGGTTCCTGCAGCCCTACCGGGACGGCGAGGCCCGGGTCGACTCCCGCGTTCTTCAGTTGCGGGACCTGCTGGCGCACGACCCTGACCTTATGGCGGCTGTCGAGCGGGTGGCGGGCAGGGTCAGTGCCTGGCGAAGGTTGGGGGCCGAGTTCGAGATCGAGGCCAAACGGGCGGGACGGGGCTCCGAGGCGGCCGCCCTGGTGGCCACCGGGACGGGCACCGAGCTCTTGGGTCGTGCCCGCCAAGAGATCGCCGACCTGCAGACGGCCGTCGACCTTGAGCTGTCGGCCAACGAGGCTCAGCTCGACGATCTGGGCGACCGGCTGACCGAGGTACGGGTGGCCAGCGCCTTCGCCGGCCTCGCCCTCCTCTGGCTGGCCGGGTGGCTCCTGTCGCGTTGGGTGACCCGGCCCGTGACGGGGCTCGGGATGGCGGTGCGCAAGGTGGCCGGCGGTCACCTGGCCACCCCGATCCCGGCCACCGGTCCCCCCGATTTCGCCGAGCTCGGCCGGGACGTCGAGGCCATGCGCCAGCGACTGGTAACCGAGATCGAGGAGGCCCATGCCGCTCGGGCGGCCCTCACCCAGCGGGGCATGGTGGTGCTGGCCCTTCGCGACGAGCTGGCGCCCGGGCCCCTCGACGTCGACCAGCGGCTGCGCATCGCGTCACGGTTCCAACCGGCCGAGGGCGTGGTCGCCGGGGACTGGTTCGACGTCGTGGACCTGGGCGAGGGGCGCTTCGCAGTGGCCCTGATCGATATCTCCGGCCATGGGGCGGGCGCGGGCGTGTTCGCCCTCAAGACGAAGTACCTGCTGATCGGCGCCCTGCGCAACGGGCTCAGCCCGGCCGCGTCCCTGCGCTGGCTGTCCGGCCAGCTGGGCGACACGGGCGAGAGCTTCCTTACCGGGGTCGTAGTCGAGATCAGCCCGTGCTCGGGCCGGCTCCGCTACGCCAGTGCCGGCCACCCTCCTATGCTGGTTTGCGACCGAGGCGTGGTCACCACCTTGGGCCCCACCGGGCCCTTGCTCGGGCCCTTGGAGGCCGACTGGTCAGACGCCGAGGCCGAGCTGGCCCCGGCGGCCACGCTGGCCATCTACAGCGACGGGTTGGTGGAGGCCAAGGGCCCCGACGGTTCCGAGTTCGGGGTCGAACGGCTGACGGATCTGCTGGGGGGTATGCCCCACGGCCGCGACGGCTGCGACCCCGACGTGCTCGCCGACCTGTGCTTCGCCGAGGTGAACGGCCTCAGCGGTGGTCAGCGGCGCGACGACATAACCCTCGTGGTCGTTGGGCGTGGATCAAGGCCGGACGACGTGGTCGGCGGTACGGACGACGTCGGCGGGCACCTCGATCCCCAGGGCGGCAGCCACCTTGAGGTTGACGGTGAGGCGGAAGCGAGCGGGGTCCTCGACAGGCACATCTGACACCGGGCTGCCCTGGAGCAGGCGCACGGCCTGGCGCCCCATTTGGCGGTAGAGCTCGGTGGTGTCCGGCTCCAAGATGGCGAGGGCGAAGTCCGTCGTGGTGTTGGCGATCACGGGCATGGGGGTGCCGGCCAAGGCGGCGGTGATGGCCGGGTAGTTGCGCACGGTCGTGGGGGCGTTGGCCAACAGGAGGACCTCGGCTCCCTCGGCCCGTAGCTTCTCGATGGCCGCTCCTACCTCGTCGGCGGTGGCGAATCCGGCCGTCGCCATCTGGAGGTTGAGGGCGGCCCCGGCCCGCACGGTGGCGTCGCGCACCGGCGCAGCCGCCGGGTCCGAGGTCGGGTAGACCAGGCCCGCCTTGGTGATACCCGGCAGCAGCCGGCGGGCCACGTCGACGGTCCGGTCGGCAGGGACGCGAAACGTCGCCCCCGTCAGGTTGGCCTCGGGCCGGCGCTCGTCGGTCACCAGGCCAACGGCCATGGGGTCGTTGGAGAGGAACAGGACCTTCACTCCCGGGGCGGCCCGGGCGGCGGCCATGGCTCCCGAACTGGAGAGGGCCAGCACCAGGTCGAGCCCACCCTCGGCCCACGTTCGCACGACGGCCTCGGCGTCCTGCGGATCGGGGTGGACCTCCCCGGGGTCGGCACCATGCACGCGGAGGTTGCGGCCCTGGGCGTAGCCGCCGGACGCCAGCTCAGCCAGGAACGTCTCGACGTTCTGGGGCTCCATCGACCGCACGGCCCGCAGGATGCCGATCGTCACCTGGGCCTGGGACTGGGGGCTCGAAGAACCCCCTCCGCAGGCCACGGGCGCGAGCAGGGCCAGAACGGCGACGGCGGCCCACGCCGTCTGCCGCCTACCCCCCCGTCCCATGGCGACACGCTACGGCAGCGGGCCGGGGGCCGCTGGTCCGGCTCAGCCGGCCCGCGGTGCCTGTCCGGGCCCCGGCCCCGGGTTGAAGGCCCCTCAACCTCCTCGGGCGAAGGCGTGCCGGAGGGGGGCGGGGTGGGTGGCTCCCCGTTTGCGTCGTAAGGGCCTTACTGCCGACGGGCGATGGCTTCGGCCAGCTCGGTCTTCTTCATCCGCGAGGCCCCCTTGACCCCCAGGCGGCGGGCCCGTTGGTAGAGCTCGTCGCGGGAGTTGCCTTCGACGTCGACCCCGCCGTAGGTCTTTCTGTTTCGCCGGGCGGCCGTGCTCGCGTCTCGCGGCTCGGGGTCGGAGGGGCCCTTCTCGTCCTTGGGCTCCCAGTGGTCGCCCACCTTCTCGAACGAGTGCTTGAGCGAGGCGTAGGCCGTGCGGTGGGCCCGCTCCCCCTCGCCATAGGACTCGACGGCGCTGTCGTGGGTCTTGGACCACGTACGGCGGGCCTTGGCCGGGCTGCGCTTCAGCGTGGAGGGGAGCTCTTTGTCCGCGGGCATAACGACCACCTCCGGTCAGTTGTCGCTCCTCCCTACGTTCCCGTCGCCGCCGACCGGCTAACCGCCAACCCCCGCGAAACCTGCGCGGGAATCGTGGGCGTTTCGCCCACGATTCCCGCGCAGGTTTGCGTTGGGTACGCTGCCGGGCTGGTGGGCACCGCTCCCGAACGCCGCTCCCGGGTGGCCGGCGCGCTGAGCTCGGCGGCGGCCCGGGCCCGGGCCGAGGCCGTGGCCCGGCCCCCCCAGGCCTACCGCGAACGGGCCGTGGCCGCGCCCGTGCGCTGGTCGCTCTCGGTCCTCGTCTCGTTGGGCGAGTGGGCCCAGGCCGCGCTGGTGGCGCTCCGGCGCCGGGCGGGTCACGGCCCACCCCCGGTGTGCGAGCCCGGCGGCGCACCGGTGGTGATCACGGGTACCGCCTTCCCGGGCGACGAGCGCCAGTACCTCATGCTCGCCTTCGAGCTACGGCCCGGCACGAGACGCCTGGAGGTGTCCTACGACTGGGCCCCGCTGCCCCCGGCCGTGCCCGACAACCCCCTGACCCAGACCGTGTTCGACCTGGGCCTGTGGGACGAGCACGGCTACCGCTCGGCCGACGGCTTCCGGGGCTGGTCGGGCAGCCGCCACAAGGAGGTCTACGTCGAGGAGTCGGCCGCCGAACGGGCCTACCGCCCCGGTCCCCTGGGCCCTGGCGTGTGGCACGTCGACCTGGGCATCGCGGCCGTGGGGCCCACGGGGGCCGAGTGGACGGTGACCGTGCGGGCCCTGGCCCACCCCAAGGTGGCAGCCGTGCCGGCCGGGCCGGTCCCCACCGGCCCGGTCGACCGGGCGCACGTGGCCCGCGCCCGGCCCGGCTGGTACCACGGCGACTTCCACATGCACGCCTGGCATTCCCACCGGGCCGGCCCCGCCCCCGAGCAGTTCGTGGCTTTCGCCCGGGCCGCGGGCCTCGACTTCCTGCCGGTCACCGAGTACGTGGTCGGCCACCACTGGGACCAGTACGGCCAGGTCCAGCGCGAACACCCCGACCTGGTCATCTGGCCGGGCCGGGAGATCGTGACCTACCGGGGCCACGTCCAGTCCCTGGGGGAGACGCCCGGGTTCGTCGAGTTCCGCCACGGCTTCGAGGACGTCCACATCCGCGACATCCAGCGGGCGGTGAAGTCGGCCGGCGCCCTGTTCGGGGTCAACCACCCCACCACCTTTCCCGGGCCGCTGTTCCGCAACCTGTGCCGGGGGTGCGAGTTCGAGCTGGGGGACGATATCGACTGGGACGAGGTCGACACCCTCGAGGTCCTGACTGGTGAGGCCCTGGTCGACCCCCGCGAGTACCAGTTGCCCGACGTGGGCGTACGGGTGCCCAACCCGTTCTCGGGCTCGGCCGTGGCCTTGTGGGAGAGCCTGCTCAACCGGGGCCACCGCATCTGCGCCGTCTCGGGTTCGGACGACAAGCTGGGCCCGAAGCTGGGCACGTGCGCCACCGCGGTGTACGCCACCGAGCTGTCGAGGCCAGCCCTCATCGAGGCCATCGGCCAGGGCCGGGCCTACGTCCGCACCCGGGGGGTGGCCGCCAGCCCCGCCCTCGAGCTGGAGGCGGGCGCGCCCGGTCAGGCCACAGGCACGTTCGGATCGGTGCTCTACCTCGACGGGGGCCAGCAGGCCGAGGTACGGGTCACCGTCCGGGGCGGCCAGGGCCAGGGCCTGCGGATCGTGCGCAACGGGCGGGAGACGGCCACGGTGTCGGTCACCTCGGACCCGTTCGACCACGTGTTCGCGGCCGGCCGGGTGCCGACCGAGGGCCCGCTGGGCACGTGGTGGCGAGTCGAGACCTTCGACGGCCAAGGACCGACGACCATCGCCAACCCCGTCTTCCTCCAGGCACCGCCGCCGTAAACCGCTTGACCCGCTGCGGCCGTCGGGCTCATCCGGGACAGGGGCCGGCTACGGAGACCGGGCGATGGGCGGTGCGCGGGTAGAGACAACGAGCCGGCGGCGTAGACGCGCCCTGCTCGTCGCCGCCCTGGCTGCTTGTGGCCTTGCCGCTGGGTTCGGTGGTGCATACCTGCTGACCGGGCCGGCCGGGGCGCCGGACCAGGCCGTACCCGCTACTCCCTCGGTCGAGCACTTCGGCTTCCTGCCCGCAGGAGCCGCCGAGGCACCAGCCCTGGTCCTCGACACCGGGCCTGGCGGCGGACCGGTTCCGGCCGCCGAGCCGGTCGACGGGCCCGCGGCGGTATCGGCCTTCCTGGCCGCCCAGGTCGACGAGCGACCTGACGACGCTTACGCCCTGCTCGACGAGGCCAGCCGGCGCCGCTTCCCGACCGTGGCCGCCTGGTCCACTTCGCGTCCCCTCCAGGTACGGCCGTCGGCCTTCGAGCTCGTCGGCTCCCGGCCGGCCGAGGGCGAGGCCATCGGGGCCGTCGACGTGGAAGTCCTCGCGTTCCACGAACCCTCGCTCGACTTCTTCGCCGGGCTGGTCCCGGCCCGGAGCCGCCAGACGTGGCGGGCCACGCCCGAAGGCGGCCGGTGGCGGGTGTCGGCCGAGCCCCTGGCTTTGCCCCTCCACCCATCGGCCGAGGGCGCGGCCCCCGCCGCGGCCCGTTGGCTGGTGGCCTCGGCCGCCTGCGCCCCCGACCAGGCTCGTTCCGACGAGGTCCTCGACCTTCTCCTCGGCCCCGCCGACCTCGCGGCCCGGCCGTGCCAGGCACCGGGGCCGTGGGTCGCCGGTAGCCCCGTGGGCCTCGACCAGGTGGCCGACGCCGGCCCGTTCGTGGCCGCCTTCGGTCCCGACGCTGCCCTGTGGGCGCGGGCGGTGCCGGCCACGGGGCCCGCACCGGGTTTCTTCGTGGTCCTGGCCCCCGTGGGCGACCGCTGGCAGGTCATCGGCGTCGCCGGTGGGCGGCCGTGACGCACCTCAGTTCTCCACCCGACATCCGACACGACCACAGAGGGAGCACGTACTTGCAGCTGAAACGAACCTTGAGGTTCGTCCCGGTACTGGGGGCGGCCATCATGCTGGCCACCGTCCTGCCGACGAACGCATCCAGCCACCGGGAGGCCCCGCTGATCAGCGAGGACCCGGTAGCCGACAACACCGACACCTATGCCTTCGTGAGCCCCGACGCTCCCGACAAGGTGACGCTCATCGCCAACTGGGTGCCGCTCCAGCAACCGGCCGCCGGGCCCAACTTCCACAAGTTCGGCGACGACGTGCTCTACCAGGTCCACGTGGACAACAACGGCGACGCCGAGCCCGACATCACCTACGAGTGGCGGTTCACGACCCAGGTCCAGAACAGCGACACGTTCCTCTACAACACCGGGCCCATCTCGTCGCTCACCGACCCCAACTTCAACGTCCGCCAGACCTACACGGTGTCGATGGTGAAGAACGGGGCCAGGTCGGTCATCGCCACCGGGGTGCCGACCCCGCCGGTGAACATCGGCCCCCGCTCCACGCCCAACTACGACGCCCTGGCCAACGCCGCCATCCGCACGGTGGGCGACACCAAGCTGTTCGCGGGCCAGCGCGACGACGCCTTCTACGTCGACCTGGGTTCGGTGTTCGACCTCGGCGGCCTGCGCCCGTTCAACGCCGCCCACGTGATCCCGAGGCCGGCTGAGGCCGGGGTGGACGGGGTGGCTGGGTTCAACACCCACACCATCGCCATCCAGGTGCCCAAGGCGTCGCTCACCAACAACGGGGCCAACCCCATCATCGGGGTCTGGGCGCAGACCAAGCGCTTCCAGGTGCGGGTGCTGGAGGCCGGCCTACCGGGTACGCCTCCCCGCCAGCAGGGCCGCTGGGTGAACGTGTCCCGGCTGGGCATGCCGCTGGTCAACGAGGTCGTGATCCCGCTGGGCATGAAGGACCGGTTCAACAACTCCGATCCCCGCAACGACGCCCAGTTCGGCCAGTACGTGCTCGACCCTGAGCTGGCCCGGCTGATCCCCGTCCTCTACCCGGGCGTGCAGGTGCCGCCGGCCCCTCGCAACGACCTGGCCGCCATCTTCCTCACCGGCATCCCCGGGCTGAACCAACCGCCCAACGTCAAGCCGGCCGAGATGATCAGGCTCAACACCGACATCGCCCCCACCGCCCCGGTGGGCCAGGGCAACCGCCTGGGGATCCTCGCGGGCGACAACGCCGGCTTCCCCAACGGGCGCCGTCTGGAGGACGACACCGTCGACATCTCCCTGCGGGCACTCGCCGGTGCCACCCCGTTCACCCCGTCGTTCAACGTCTCGCCCAACAACGTGCTATCCGACGGCGTGACGGCCAACGACAAGCCGCTCCTGCCCAACTTCCCCTACCTGCCCTCGCCCCACCAGGGTTACGAGCAGAAGTAGTTGGCAGGTAGCAGCACCATCGGTCTGGAGGAGGCCCCGGTCCCGTCGCCGGGGCCTCCTCCGGTACCTGCCCGGCCGTCCCGGCGTCGCTCCCTGGTGGCGACGGCCGTCATGGCCGCGGTGGTCGGGCTCTTGCTCGGCCGGTTCGCCTTCACCGGGCGCTCGGGGGTCGAGGGCACCGGGGCCCCCGCTCCGGTGGCCCGGGGCACCGAGGCCGAGGTCAACAGCCTTCAGGCGTGGTTGCGCACCTTCCCCGACGATCCCGTAGCCCTCACCCGCCTGGCTTCGGCTTACCTGGCCCGGGGCCGCGAGACGGGGGAACCGTCCTGGACGGCCAAGGCGGCCGAGGCCGTCGACCGCAGCCGCGCGATCGACCCGGCCTCACCTGAGACGACAACGGTGGCCGGGCTCTTGGCCCTCACCCGCCATGACTTCGGCGCCGCCTTGGAGTTGGGGTTGGCCGCATCGGCCGCCCGCCCGGCATCGGCCGACCCCATGGCCGTGGTGGTCGACGCCCTCGTCGAACTGGGACGCTACGAGGAGGCCGTGGACGCCGCCCAGCGCATGGTCAACCTGCGGCCCTCGCTGGCCAGCCTGGCCCGCGTCTCCTATCTGCGCGAGCTGCACGGGGACCGCCCGGGGGCGGTGGCCGCCATGGCCCAGGCGGTGGCCGCGGGCTCGGGCGTGGGGGCCGACATGGCCGGGACCGAGGTTCTCCTCGGCGACCTCCACCTGGGGGGCGGTGACCTGGTCACGGCCGAGGCCGCCTACCAGCGCGCTCTCGAGCTGGTCCCCGGGAACGGCCCGTCCGAGGTCGGCCTGGCCCGGATCGAGGCGGCCCGGGGCGATGTCGCGGCCGCCGTCGACCGGCTGGACCGCCTGGTCACCCGCCTTCCTGGTTCGGCCTGGGCCGCGCTGCTGGGCGACCTACATGGCGCCGCCGGCCGGTCCCAGGAGGCCCGCGCCCAGTACGAGCTGGTGCGGCGGATCGAAGAGCTCAACCGGTTGTCGGGGATGGACGTCGACCTCGAGCTGGCCCGATTCGAAGCTGACCGGGGGGACGCGGAGAAGGCCGTGGTCCTGGCCCGGTCGGCCCTGGCCAAGCGGCCCACGGTCTACGCCTCCGACGCGCTGGCGTGGGCGCTGCGCCAGGCCGGGCGTCCCGCCGAGGCCCTGGCCCACGCCCGCGACGCCGTCCGCCTGGGGACCGTCGACGGTGTCCTCTGGTACCACCTGGCGGCCATCGAAGCCGACCTCGGCCTGGTCGACGACGCCCGCCAGCACGTGGCCCGCGCCTTCGAGGTGAGCCCCTATCTCACGGTCTTGGACCTGCCGGAGGCCACCGCCTTGGCCGGGCGACTGGGCTGGCCATGAACCGGCGGGGGGCGACCGGCCGGCTGGGGCTGGTCCTGGGGCCGGGGCTGGCACTGGTGGTGGTACTGGTACTGGGGACCGCCGCCCCGGTCGCCGCTCACCCCCTGGGCAACTTCACGGTGAACGTCCACAGCGGGCTGCGGGTGTCCCCCGACCGGGTGGACGTGGAGCTCGTCGTTGACATGGCCGAGATCCCGACGTTCCAGCTCGGGCGGACGGTGACCGCCGACCCCCGGGCCTGGGCCGACCGGACGTGCGCCGAGAGCGCGGGCCGGGTGGCGCTGGTCCTGGAGGGCCGTGACCTCGCCGTCGCGGTCACCGGTACCGCGGTGTCTTTCCCGCCCGGTGAGGGCGGCCTGCCCACCCTTCGCCTGGTCTGCTCGCTGGTGGCCCCGACCGGGGGCCTGGTGGGAGAGCAGGCACTGGTGTTCACCAACGGGCTCCACGCCGACCGGGTGGGGTGGCGGGAGGTGACCGCCGTGGGCGACGGGGCCACGATCGTGTCCTCCGATGTCGGCCGGACCAGCATCAGCGGCGCGCTGGTCGACTATCCCGACGACCTGCTGCAGTCGCCGCTGGACCAGCGGGGTGCGGCACTGCGGGTCAAGGCGGGTGGGCCGGGGGCCGGTGCCCTCGGTGCCGGCGAGGGGCGCAACGGGTTGGGCCCCGGTGGGCTGTGGTCGTTCACGAGCCTCGTCGGCAGTCGCGACCTCACCCTCGGGTTCGGCCTGCTGGCCCTGGGCGCGGCGGTCGTGCTGGGTGCGCTCCACGCCCTCGCTCCCGGTCATGGCAAGACGGTGATGGCCGCCTACGTGGTCGGCCGGCGGGGCAGCTGGCGCCAGGCCGCCTATATGGGGATCAGCGTCACCGTCACCCACACCGCCGGCGTACTGGTCCTGGCCCTGGCCGTTTCGGCGTCGAGCTCCATCGTCCCCGAACGGGTCTACCCCTGGGTCACGGCCGCCAGCGGCCTCCTACTGGCCGCCATCGGCCTCAACCTGCTGCGCACCCGCCACCGTGCCCACCCCGCCCACTCCCACGACCACGCAGAGCACGCCCACGACATTGCCCACACGGTCCACGCCCATGCCACTCACGCGGCCCACGGCCCCGCCCTCGCGCCGGCCCACGACCACCCGGCCCACGACCACCCCGCCCACGGCCTCGTCCCCGCTCACGCCGGCCCGGCCCACGACCACCCGGCCCGCGACCACCCGGCCCACGACCACCCGGCCCGCGGCCCGGTGGGAGGTGGCCACCGGGAGTGTGATGGGCTCGGGGCCCTGCCAGTGCAGGGCGAGCGCGGCCGGCGCCCGCATGAGCGCGGGGGCGGCCACGGCCCCGTCCCCGCTCACGCCGGCCCGGCCCACGACTACCCGGCCCGCGACCACGACCACGACCACCCGGCCCACGACCACCCG